>CBFDBL010000275.1:0-7907 GCA_965603035.1 uncultured bacterium | reverse complement strand
AAGGACGCCGAGCCCGGCCAAAGGATTGTGCTGCGGTTCGCCGAGCGGCTGAACAAGCGCCTGCTCGAGGCGAACCACCACGTGCTCTTCGACCGCTACGATCTCCAGATGGCGGTGAAGGACGCGGGGCTGAGGGTGACGCTGAAGGGCGGCGAGAAGGCGATCCAGACGTTCGCGCACGACCAGCTCGGGGCGCACCTGGTGATGTGGGGCAGGGCCGTGCGGCTCGACAAGGGCGGCTTCCGCGTGGCCGTGCGCTGCATGAAGACCGAGGGCGAGCCGAAGCCCTACCTCGACGTCGAGGGCGACGTGGCGAACTTCGGCTTCTTCACCCAGTTCTACAAGAAGTTCGAGCCGATCCTGCTCGAGCAGCGCAAGACTCTGCGCACGCTGCGCCCTGTGAGCGAGAAGGCCCGCGGCGTGAACCTCGCGCGCAACGGCTCGTTCGAGACGGGGACCTGGACGCCGGCCCACTGGACGCGCGTGGACGGCCTGACGAGCTTCTGGGTGGCCCGGGCCGACGGCAAGGGCAAGTGCCTGAGGTGCGACACGAACGTGCTGCTGTCGCAGGCGGAGCCGTGGTGGAAGAAGATCCGCTCGGGGCAGGCGACGGCGAAGGAGGCGCCGAAGCCGATCCCGGTGAAGCCGAGCCAGATCTACGCGACGGTCGGCGGGCTCGACGGGGTGCAGGTCTACAGCGATCTGATCGCGGTGAAGCCGAAGATGCGCTATCGCCTCACGGTGGACATCAAGGCGAACTGGGCGGGCATCTTCTTCCCGAAGGCCTTCGTCAAGGGCTACGCCGACCAGACCGACGAGTTCACCACCCAGAAGCGCGAGCTCTACCGCGCCTACCTCGCGCTCCGCACGAAGACGAAGGGCAAGGAGTGGGAGACCTTCTCCCGCACGTTCAACCCGACCCTCGAGACGGCGGACGTCCAGTACGTGCGGGTGATGCTCTACTCGTACTGGCCGCTGGGCCTCTACTACTGGGACAATGTGAAGATCGCGGAGGAGGCGGTCGAGGACTGAGGGGTGCCGGGCGTGCAGGGGCGCGAGCGCTCGGGCTCGGGAAGCGAGCACGGCCCCGCGGGATGGCAGTCCCGCGGGGCCGCGTGGTGTGGCGGATGGGGTCCGGGCCGGCTACTTGGGCAGGTCGTCGCCCTTGGCGAGCTTCCAGATGTGGAGCTTGCGCTCGTGGCTGGTCCTGGTGTCCATCATGGTGGAGCGGCCGTCGCAGTAGCCGAAGGCGGCTCGCTCGTTGCGGTGGTGGGGGTGGAAGAGGCCTGTGTTGCGCGCGGAGTAAGGGTGTGAGAACTCGTAGTCGGGGACGACGGCGAAGTCGCCGTCGTCGTTCTCGGTGACGAGGCAGGTGTCGCTGGTGTTCTCGACGCTGTCGATGTGGGTGTACTTGGCATGGTTGCCCGACTTCTCCTGGTTGCCTGTCCAGAGGGCGATGTACGCGTTGACGCCGAAGACGCTGTGTACGCCCTTGTCGGTGGGCCACATGCTCCGGCCGGTGCACTTGAAGATGGAGCTGCCCTCGGGGATCTCGCGCTCGTGAAACTTCACGTTGCCGAGGTTGCCGGCGACGAAGGGCAGGATCTTCTCCCTCCAGGTCATCCGCTTCCACTCGCTCCAGCCGTCGATGGTGTTGTAGCAGCATGGGAAGCTGCCGTCGTAGTTGCCGGTGTACTGGATGAGACCCTGGCTGAGCTGTCGGACGTTGGAGACGCACTTGACGTCGCGCGCGTGTGCGGCGGCGCGGGCCAGGACGGGGACGGCGATGGCCGCCAGGATCAAGATGATTGCGATCACCACGAGCAGCTCGATGAGGGTGAAGCCCTCGCGCCTCGACGCAGGAGTGTGCCTGGCCATCGTCATCTCCGTTCGCTCCCCAGTTGCAGGACACGTTCGATGGCGGCCGCCGGCCCCACTACGCCGACGGCATCCGTAGATCGGCCTCCTCCCTCTCGGAGACGGATGGCGGGGAAGATGCTGCGCCGCCCGGCCATCGCCGCCCTCCTTCGCCCCCCGGTTGCCACGTGCCTCGTCGTGCGGGCGATACTACGGGTAACACGGAAAGCGCCGGAGCGACGGCCCTGCGGCCACGGACCCGCTCTCGGGCGCTCGGCAGCGTTTCGCGCGGTGTACCGTCCTGTCCGGCCCCGCCTCGGTGTCGTCCTGACGGTCTCACCCTCAGCATATCACTCTAGCAACTCGGGGCCGCCGGGTCAAGCCTTTTCTCCCGCCGGGCCGCGTCCGGCCCCGGCGGCGGCCCTGGCGGAGGGAGCCTGGGGGGAAGGTCTTGGGCTCGGCATGTTGACGTTCGTCAACATGTCGTATGTCGTGCCATGGCAGCATTTTAGACAGGGAATGCGCGTGCCGGCGGCGATCGGGGCGTGACGAGCGCCCCCATGCGGGGGCCGCGCGTGCCCGCCGCGGCCGGCTGACCGCGCGCCTCGCCGCTGCGAGCGCGGGGCCGCCGAGCCTGTGCGCCGCGAGCGTCCCAGGTCACCCCCCGCCGCCCACGGCGACGGGGCCGGGGAGCGGCGTGCCGAAGGCCGCGCGGTCGAGCAGGTGGAGGGGGTGGACGACGGGCTTGCCTGTGCCGTGCTCGATCTGCATGCGGCAGGCGCTGCACTCGGTGGTCGCGCCGTCGAGGTCGGGGTCGGCGATGCGGTCGAACAGGCGCTGGCCGATGCGCATCGACAGGTCGTACTTCTCGCGCCGCAGGCCGGCGCTGCCGGCGATCCCGCAGCAGCCCTCGTCCACGGGCACGACCGTCAGCCCCGGGATGGGGGCCAGCAGGTCGATGGCCGGGGTGTCGAGGCCGGCGGCCCGCGCGTGGCAGGGCGTGTGGTAGCCGAGGGTCAGGGGCAGCTCGTCGAGCTCGAGCGCCAGGTCGCCGGCCCGCACGAGCCCGAGCAGGTAGTCGAGTGCGTCGTGGCACCGGGCGGCGACGGCGCGGGCCGCCTGGCCGTCGGCGAAGCCGGCGTAGGTCTCGCGCAGGCACAGCAGCGCGGTGGGCTCGGTGACGACGACGTCGAGGCCCTGCTCGACGTAGCGGAGGAGGACGTCGAGGTTGCGGCGGGCCGTGCGCTGTGCGGCGGCGACGGCGCCGTAGCACATCGACAGGATGCCGCAGCCGCGCGTCGGGGGCACGACGGCCCCGATGCCCGCGTGGCCGAGCAGCCGCACGAGCGCCTCGCCGACGCTCGGGTCGTTGTGCTCGGCGAACACGTCGGGGAAGTAGACGACGCGCCGCCCGCCCGCGCCCTGCCGCCCGCCGAGACGCCGGCGCAGCGTGCGCCGCGCCAGGCGCGGGAGCGGGCGCCGGCGGTCGACGTGGCAGAGCTTCTCGAGCAGCCATCGCGCCGGGGCCAGGCGGTTCGCCGCGTTGGCGAGCGGGGCGAGCGGCGCGGCGAGCCCGCTGAGCGCGTCGAGCCGCGCGAAGAGCGCGCGCCAGAGCCGTGGCCCGCCGTCCGCCGCCACGCGGGCCTTCGCCTCCATCATCAGCTTCGGCACGTCCACCCCCGACGGGCAGTCGAGCCGGCACGAGCCGCACAGCACGCACTCGTCGGCGACCCGCTCGAGCTGGGCCGCGGCCGCGCGCCCCGCGAGCCGCCCCGCCGCGATCTCGCGCAGCAGGTTCGCCTTCGCCCGCGGCGACGAGGCCTCCATGCCCGTGGCCTTGAACACCGGGCACATGCGCACCTCCCCCACCGGCAGCGTGCGGCACTTGCCGCAGCCGTGGCAGCGCTCGGCCTCCGCGGCCGCGCCGCCGGCGCCCCACGCCAGCCGCTCGCCCAGGGGCGCCGCCCCGTAGCCGGGCTCGAAGCGCAGGTGGCTGGTCAGCGAATAGGGCCGGCGCGGGTCGGGCACCTTCTTCCCCGGGTTCATCAGCCCGCAGGGGTCGAAGATCTCCTTGGCCTGGGCGAAGAGCGCCGCGAGCGGGCCGTAGGCCTGCGCGAGGTACTCCGTGCGGGCCATGCCGTCGCCGTGCTCGCCGCTGAGCGTGCCGTCGAGCGAGAGCGCGAGGTCGAACACCTCGTCGGCGACGGCCCGCATCGTCGCCACATCGGCGGGGTCGTGGAGGTCGAGGAAGGGCCGGGTGTGGAAGTTGCCCTGCGACGCGTGGCCGTAGAGCACCGCCTCGACCCCGTGGCGCTCGAAGATGGCGAAGAGCCGCTCGCTGAAGACCGGGATGGCGGCGGGCGGCACCGTCACGTCCTCGATGAACGAGACGACGCGCTTGGGGCCGGGGCGGGTGTAGAGCAGCGGGAGGGTGGCCTTGCGCAATGCCCAGAGCCTCTGGGCGTGGGCCTGGGAGTCGGGCTCGATGCAGCGTGAGGCGAGGCCGAGCTCGTCGCACACCCTGGCCCGCATGGCAGCGACGCGCTCGCCTGCGGCCTCGGCCGTCTCGGCGTCGAACTCGACGAAGAGCTGGCTGCACCCTGGCGGCGGGAGCAGGTCGCCCAGGTCGGGCCTGCCGGCGCGGAGCACCTCGATGCAGCGTGCCTCGTGCATCTCGACGGCGCTGGGGCCGAGGGCGAGGATCTCGACGACCGCCCTGCCGGCGGCCTGGACGTCGGGGCAGTGGACCAGCGCGAGCCGTCGCGCGGACGGCAGCGGCGCGACCCGCAGCCTGGCGGCGACGACCATGGCGAGGGTGCCCTCGGAGCCGCAGACGAGGCGGCTGAGATTGACGGAGCCTCGCTCGATGACGCGCTCGAGTCGGTAGCCGCTGGCGTTCTTGGTGGTGCGTGGCTGGTGGGCGCGGATGAGGTCGGCGTGGCGCTCGACGAGGAGGCGGACGTCGCGGTGGAGCTGTGCCTCGCGGGTGTCGCCGTCGGCGAGCCGCTGCCATTCGGGGCCGTCGAGCTCGCAGGGCCGCAGGTGGGCCGTCGTGCCGTCGGAGAGCACGACTCGCAGCTCGTCCACGTAGTCGATGGTGGCGCCGTAGCGGACGGAGTGGGGGCCCGCTGCGTTGTTCGCGATCATGCCGCCGAGCGAGCAGTATCCGCCGCTGGAGGGGTCGGGCGGGAAGCAGGTGCCGCGCGGCGCGAGCGCGGCGTTGAGCTCGTCGAGGATGAGGCCTGGCTCGACCCAGGCGTGATCGTCGGCGAGGTCGAGCACGCGGCGCATGTGCGGGGTGAAGTCGACCACGACGCCGTCGCCGAGCGCCTGGCCCGCGAGCCCCGAGCCGGCTCCGCGCGCGGTCATCGGGATGCGTCGCTCGTGGCAGTAGCGCGCGACGGCCGCCACGTCGGCGGCGTTGCGCGGGCACACCACGCCGAGCGGCTCGACGCGGTAGATGCACGCCGCCGTGCTGTAGAGCGCGCGGGTGCCGGGGTCGAAGGCCACGTCGCCGCGCACGAGCCGGCGCAGGTCGGCCTCGATGGCCCGCAGGTCGCGCGTCGCGCTGCCCGGCATCGTCGCCATCGCTTCCTGGCCCGCCCCCGGGCCAATCCCCATGGTAGCCGATGGCCCGTCACGGCTCAAGGCGAACATGAGAAGGCCCCGCGGGTGCCGGTCCGGCGCCCGCGGAGCCTGGGTGGGCAGTCGCTGGCTACTCGACCTTGATGGCCTCGACCGGGCACTCGGGCACGCAGGTCTCACACTCCGTGCACGTCTCCGGATCGATAAAGGCCGTGTCGCCCTTCATCGAGATCGCCTCGACCGGGCACACCTCGATGCAGGTCTCACAGCCCGTGCACTCATCTACGTCCACTTTCACCACGTCCCGCTCTCCTTTCGATCCGTGTCGTCGGCGATGCGGCGCACAGCGCGCAGGGCTGACCCCATGGCCAAGCCCACCCCAAATTGTACGAATCCCAGGGAGCCGCGCAAGTCAAATACCCCGCCGCGCCGACCACCAGCCGTGGGCAGCCACCAGGGCCAGCCCCAGGCACGCCAGCCAGCCCGTCAGCCGCCGCGCGGCCGACGCCTCGGTCCGCGGCGCCAGCTCGGCCGCCACGCTCGCGGGCAGCCGGCTCTCAACGCCGACGGTCGTCGTCTCGCCCTCATCGAGCAGGCCCGACGCCACGAAGCGCGTCGCCCCAGCCCCGCCCCAGCCAGCGACGTTGGCCCAGAAGATCGGGAACGAGGGCGACAGGGGCCACGTGCTCCGCGCGGGGTCGATGCCCACGTAGACCGCCTCGGCCCCGCCCTCGCGCCAGCGGCCGATCAGCGGCACGTCGCCCGCCCTGGCCAGGGTGTCGAAGCCCGTCGGCACGGCCGCACGCGCCACCCGCCCGATGCGCACGCCGTCGAGCGTCACCGCCTCCATCAGCGGGTCGCGGGGCGCCACCACCGCGCCCTCCCCCACCTCCGCCTCGCCGCCCAGCCGCAGCGCGCCGACCGACCGGCCCGGCACCACGACGACGACGCGCCCACGGTCGAGACGGGAGGGGACGGAGCGGCTGTAGATGGCCAGGTCGCACTCCGGCGGCACCGCCGCGTCGGAGGCGGGCTCGACCACCGTCACGCCGTCCTGGACGGCGAGCGCCCGGCGGAGCGCGTGCCCTGGCTCGCCGAGCAGCGCGACCCGCACGGGCCGCGCCTCGCGCCGCAGCCAGGCGCGGTCGTCCGCCGCCAACGCGTCGCGCCCCTCGAGCCGCGCCGCCAGCTCCGCCACGCCGTCCAGCGACGCCTCGAAGACGACCTGCCCGCGCCCGCGCGGCGGCACGGTCGCCGCACGCCTGCCAAGCTCCCGCCCCTCGGCAGACAGCACGAGCTTGACCGCTGCCTCCTGCGAAGCGGCGTTGGCCACGCCCACGAGCACTTCGTCCACGCCATCGTGCCGACGCCGCGTCGCGAAGGCCACGACGCCGCGATTGTCGGACGGACCGCCCATGGCCAGGACGTGGACGCCCTCGGGCAGGCCCTCGAGCCTGTGGTCCGTCGCGACGACGACCAGGGCGCCCGGATCCTCGCGGCGAGCGCTCGTCGCGGCGTTGACCAGCTCCGAGGACGCCAGCGGCAGGGGCATCGGCGCCAGATCGGCGAGGGTCGCCAACGCGCTCTCACGCCGGACGAAGCCGAAGTTCGGCCGCAGAGGGATGACGGTCGTGCGGCCATCGGCGCCCGCGCGGTCGATGAGCTTGCGCAGCTCGTCGGTGCAGGCCTGCCAGCGGGTGCGGCCGTCGGGGCGGCGGGTGCCCATGCTCGGCGAAAGGTCGGCGACCACCACCAGCCGCACGCCACTCTCCTCGGTCCGCACGAGCGCCAACCCGCACAGCGCGGCCGTCAGGGCCAGGACGACGACGATGCGGAGAATGAGGAGCGGATCGACCCGCCGACGCCGCTGCGCTCGCGGCGTCTCGCGAAGGGCCGCGGCCACCTCGCGCCACAGCAGCAGGCTCGAAACCGCCACCTCGCGCCGACGCCACCGCCACAGGCTCAGCGCCACCACCGCGGGCACCGCCGCCAGACCCAGCAGTCCCCACGGGTAGAGCCAGCTCATCGCACCAGCCCCCCCCGACGCAGGGTCTCGAGCACGCACGCCTCGAACGGCTCGCCCGACGGCGCCTGCACGTAGCGGATGTCGTGCCGCTCGCAGAAGGCCCGCCAGCCCTCGCAGAAGGCGTTCAGCCGCGCGGCGTAGAGCCGCAGCACCTCGTCGCCGACCTCGAGGCTCTCGCCCTCGCCCGTCTCGCAGTCGGTGAGCCGCACGGGTCCCTCGGCGGCCGGGAGCAGCTCCTGGGGCGAGAGGACGTGGAGGACCGCGAGGTCGAAGCGCCGCGAGCCGAGCAGGCGCAGGCCCTGCCGCGCCTGGCCGTCCTCGAGCAGGTCGCCTCGGACGTGGCGGGCCAGTGACACAATCCACCTTGCTAGGCTGATTGCGGGCAATGATCGCACAGTACGGAGAAAACACCGGTCAAGCTGTGCCGATGGCGGAGGAG
>CBFDBL010000274.1:0-7909 GCA_965603035.1 uncultured bacterium | reverse complement strand
TACGAAGGCGGCATCCGTGTGCCGCTCATCGTCCGCTGGCCGGGCAAGGTCAAGCCGGGCAGCGCGTGCGCCGCGCCCGTCACCAGCGTGGACTTCTATCCGACGCTGCTCGAGATGGCCGGCGCAAAGGGCGACCCGACGCACAAGCTCGATGGCGTCAGCATCACGCCGCTGCTGGAGGGGAAGGGCACGCCGGACCGCGACGCCATCTACTGGCACTACCCCCACTACCACCACACCGCGCCCTGCGGCGCCATCCGCGCGGGCGACCTCAAGCTCATCGAGTACTTCGAGGACGGCCGCCTCGAGCTCTACAACCTCAAGGACGACCTCGGCGAGAAGACTGACCTCGCGGCGAAGCTGCCCGCCAGGGCCGCCGAGCTCCAGAAGAAGCTCGCCGCCTGGCGCAAGGCGGTCGGTGCGAAGATGCCGAGCCCCAACCCCAACCACGACCCGGCGCGAGCGGGCGAATGGGGCCGCCGCACGCGCAAGCCCAAGCCACGGCCGGCGGCCAGGAAGCCTACGTGAGCTCTGGCCTGGGTCGCGCCGGCGACGGCGCGCGTGGTATGATGCGCGGCGAGTAAGGCCAGAAGAGCGCTGGGGGATCGCCGATGGCGGATGGGAGCCTCGCCCTCCCGGCCGCGACAAGGGGCCGGTGTGTGGGTGGGGCAACGAGGGAAAGCACGTGCGTATCGCCATCGAGTACGGTCGCAGGGAGGTCGAGCTGGCCATCCCGCGCTCCCGGCTGCGCGGCGTCGTGAAGCCGAAGGCGGTGAAGGCCCTCGCCGACGCGGAGGCGGCGGCGGAGCGGGCGCTGAAGCGCCCCGTCGCAGGGCCGCCGCTGGCGGAGGTGCTCGACGGGGCGAGAACGGCGCTGATCCTGGTGCCGGACTACACGCGGCCCTCGCCGCGCCCCACGCTGCTGCCGATGCTGCGCGCGTGCGATGCCCAGGGCGTCGAGCCCACCGTCTGCATCGCCATCGGCCGCCACCGCCCGATGACCCAGGCCGAGATCGCGCGGCACCTCGGCCGCGCGCTCGTCCGCCGCCATCGCGTCGTGCAGCACGACCCCTTCGACCGCGCGGCCCACGAGCACCTCGGCCAGACCTCGCGCGGCACCGATATCCTGGTCAACCGCATCGTCCTCGAGCACGACCGCGTGCTGGGCACGGGCATCATCGAGCCGAGCTACCTCGCCGGCTTCTCGGGCGGACGCAAGCTCCTGATGCCCGGCGTCGCCTTCCACAGGGCCATCGACCAGAACCACTTCCTGCTCACCGACCCCGCCACCCGCATCGGGCGGCTGCGGGGCAACCCGCTGAGCGAGGACGCCGAGGAGTTCGCCCGCGCCTGCCCCTACCACTTCATCTGCTACGCCGTCGCCGGCCCGAGCGACGAGGTCGTGGGCGTGGTCTCGGGCGACCCCTACGAGGCGCACGAGGCGGCGTGTCGGCGGTGCGGGCGCATCTACCGCGTGAAGGCGCCCACGGCGTCCATCGTCATCTCCTCGGCGGGCGGCCACCCGTACGACTGCGACCTGGTGCAGAGCAAGAAGGCCATCATCCCCGCCGCCGAGCTCGTCGAGCGCAACGGCGCGATCATCCTGCTCGGCGCCTCGCCCGAGGGCCTGGGAGCCGAGCAGACCTTCATCGAGTGGCTGCGGACGAAGACGCCCGCCGAGGTCGTCCGCGACGTGCGCGACCCGAAGCTCTTCAGCCTCGGCGCTCACGGCGCCAACATCCTGGCGCGGCCCATCGTCGAGAAGAACGCGGCCGTCACCCTCGTTTGCCGCCCGAAAGTCGCCCGGGAGCTGGCGGGCACCTACGTCCGCGCCGTCACGCGATTCGAGGAGGCCTGGGAGCTTGCCAGCCTGCTCTGCGGCCGCCGCGCCGGCGTACTGGTCCTGCGCAAGGCCCGCCGCCTGATTGCCGGAGATGTCTGATGGGCTCGTGCCTCCATCGCCACCGCCTCTCGCACGCCCAAGCTCCGCTTGAGCGTGGCACCCATGACCATCTCATCCAACGTGAGGGTGCCACGCTCACACTCGTTTGGGCGTGTCTTCCCCTCCTTATGCTCTCGGACGCCGTGCACGCCGCGACCCGCGTCGAGGTGACCCGGGACAACTCCATCGTCCTGGTCCGCAACGAGTGGCATCTGAACCAGGGCCGCCACTCGCAGATCCGCATCAAGGGCAACCAGCACCTGGTCGCCATGGCCTTCGACACGGCGCCGCTCCGCGGCAGGCGCATCGCCTCGGCCACCCTCGTGTGCCAGAAGGGCAGGGAGACCATCGAGGAGCTCACCGTCTCGACCATCCAGGCGCCCTGGGACGAGCGCAAGAGCAACTCGCTGACCTCCGGCAAGCAACCCCACACGGGCTGGGCCTGGCCCGCCGCGCGCTTCCCCGCCGTGACCGGCGGGAACAGCTTCTCGCTCGTCTGCCAGTCCGAGAGCGCCATGAAGGACGGCATCTACCTCTGGCAGATCGACCCCGATCTGGTCCACGCGAACGCCATCGGCGTTGCTCACGGCATCACGCTCCACGAGGTGCGCTGCGACTACTCCCGCAACCCGACCATCTTCTCGCGCGAGCAGAGGTCGAAGCGCCCCTACCTGCTCGTCACCTTTGGCGACCCGCCGCCGAGGCCCGAGCCGCCCGCCGAGCTGAAGCTCGTCCACAAGGGCGACGCCGAGAGCCTGCGCCTCTCGCTCCGCGCGCCGCAGCACGGCTTCGCCTACGAGGTTGCCGTCAACGGCAAGCCGCTCCCGCGCTGGAACATCCCCTTCGTCCGCCCAGGCGAGGCCCAGCTCATGCCCATCCGCGACGTTGGCCTCACGCCGGGCGGCGACCTCAAGATCGCCGTGACCGTCCTCAACCGCATCGGCCAGCGCTCCCGTGTGGTCGCCCTTGCGGGCACCGTGCCGAAGCCGTCGCCGCTCCCGATGCCGCAGGGCCGGCTGCTGCCGCGCGCGGCATCCCAGGCCAAGGGCATCGCCGTCATCCCGCTGCTCGACAAGTACGACGCCAGGGGCAAGCCCGTCGGCTCCCTGCCTGCGGACCATCGCGGCCGCAACGGCGTCTTCGACGGCGAGAGCATCCGCCTCGCGGCCGCGCGGGGCGAGGTCGTGGGGTTCCAGGCGCTCGTGACGGGGGAGGGCAGCGTCACCATCGCCTGCGACCTGCCGGGGCTGCGCACCGACGTCTTCCACGCCCTCTACGTCGACTCGAAGCGGGGCCGCATCCCCGACCCGCTTGTGCCGGCCGGGGCTCTGAAGCTCTCGGGCGTCCCCACGCCCGTCGTCGTGGACGTCGCGGTCCCGTTCGATTTCGCGGGCAAGAGCGTCGAGGGCACGTTCAGCCTGTCCGATGGCCGAGAGCTGCCGATTCGGCTGCGGGTCCGCGACTTCGCGCTCCCCCGCGCGGCGAGCTTCGCCTGCGAGATGAACGGCTACGGCCTGCCGGACAAGGTGAGCGACTACTACCGCCTCCAGGAGATCGCCTACGATCATCGCTGCCACGTCAACATCCTGCACTACAGCCACTCGACCGCTGCCCCCGGCGCCCGCAAGTGCCACATGGACATGCGGATGGCCGACGGCCGCCGGATGGACGAGCGCCGCTACAACGCCATCCAGCCCGGCGCGACGCACGCCTACTGGGACGACTTCGTCAAGGTCTTCGGCCCCTACCTGTCGGGCAGCCACTTCAAGGGCGGGCACCGCGGCCCCATCCCCGCGCCCGGCTTCTACCTCACCTTCCACGAGAGCTGGCCCCTCAACGTCCGGGCCTTCTGGAACGGGGACCACGACGCCTACGAGGGCTTCAAGGCCAAGCCCGAGTATGCCCAGACCTTCGTGGACATCGTCCGCGACTTCGTGGCCGTCGCGAAGCGCGAGGGCTGGACGAAGACCGGCTTCCAGATCTACCTGAACAACAAGCCGCGCCGCAGCGACAAGCGGTACAGCCCCTGGACGCTCGACGAGCCGGTGGCGCACTGGGACTACCGCGCGCTCGCCTACTACGGCGACCTGGTGCGCAAGGGCAGGGGCGAGGCGTGCCCGATCGCGCTGCGCTACCGCATCGACATCTCGCGGCCGCAGTTCGACCGCGGCCAGCTCTGGGGCAAGTGCGACCTGTGGGTCGTCAGCTCCGCCGCGTTCCGCGACTACCCGCGTCTGGTCGCCGACCGCGCGGAGCGGAGCGGCGAGCTGATCTGGGTTTACGGCTCGAGCAATCCTGTCGAGGAGAGCAACCGCACGATCCAGGCCTGGGCGCTCGATGTCTACCGCAAGGGCGCCTGGGGCGTCCTGCCCTGGCAGACCATCAACAAGAGCGGCTCGGCACTCAAGAAGGCCGATCAGCTCGGCCTCTTCATCTTCGACAAGGCCCGCGGCGCGATCCACCACTCGATACGGCTCAAGGCCTATCGCCGCGCCCAGCAGGACATCGAGTACCTGGAGCTGCTCCGCAAGCGTCGCAAGCTCACGGCCGGCCAGCTCCGCGCGTTCATCGACCGCCACGTCACCCTCGACGGCACTGTGGACCAGCGCTTCGCCGAGGACGCCGGCACGCCGCGCTACGGCAAGCTCTCGCCCGAGGCCTATCGCCGGCTCCGCGAGGCCGCGGCCGCGCTGATCGAGGCAGCCCCGTAGGAGGCCTGATCCCGATGCCCAAGCTGTGGCTGCTCCTGGTGCCATCGGTCGCCTGCATCGCCTCGGGGGCCGAGAAGCCGGAGATCGCGCACATCGGCCTCGTCGCGCCCGACGTCGTCGGCATGACCGTGCACTGCGGCCGCGTCGAGTACGGCCGGCAGGTGCCCTACGAGCCGCGGCCGGGCGACCAGGTGGATCGGAAGACCCACCAGCGCTGGGTCCGGCGCGGCGGCAAGTTCCTCGGCGCCCTGGTCGGCAAGGACGAGAAGCTGCTCTATACGCCCGACCGCCGCCTCGGCCCGAAGCTCGACACCGCATGGGCCGACCGCACGGACAGCTACCGCGTCTCATCGCCCGACGATGCGAACTACCGACAGCCCGTCGCGCCGGCCGCCGTCCACCGCAAGAGCAAGCCCACCGATTTCGCCCGCGTCGATGCCTGGCGGATGGAGGCGCCCATGGAGCACGTGCTCTACCTGCGCCTGCCGAGGCCGCTCGCCGTCGGGAAGCGATACGAGGTCACCTTCGGCGGCGACCGCCTGGCGAGGCAGTCGTTCGTCCACGCTCCCACGTCGCGGCGGAGCGAAGCCGTCCACGTCACGCACCTCGGCTTCCGCCCTGACGACCCCGTCAAGGTCGCCTTCCTGTCGTGCTGGGCTGGGACGGGCGGGCCGCTGGCCTATCGCGTAGGGTTGGCCTTCCGCGTCGTGGAGGAGGGCGGCAAGGCCGTCTTCGAGGGCAAGACGACGCTCTGGAAGAAGGCGGGTGCCGCCGAGGACGTCTACAAGAAGGACTACACCGGTGCGGGCGTGTACGCGATGGACTTCTCGGCGGTCGCGACGCCGGGCACCTATCGGGTCGTCGTCGAGGGCATCGGCTGCTCCTACCCGTTCGCGATCGCCGAGGACGTGTGGCGCAAGGCATTCATCGTCTCGGCGCGCGGCTTCTACCATCAGCGCAGCGGCATCGCGCTCGGGCCGCCGCATACGTCGTTCAAGCGGCCGCGATGCTTCCACCCCGACGATGGCGTGAAGGTCTTCCATTCGACCTGCGCGCTGATGGATAGCGGCAACGGCCTGAACCGCAAGGACAACAACTTCGGGAATCTCAACAAGGGTCGCACGGACCGCGTCGTGGCGAACGCCTGGGGCGCTTACATGGACGCGGGCGACTGGGATCGCCGCATCCAGCACCTCGACGCCTCGCGGCTGCTCCTCGAGCTCGCCGACGTGTTCTTCGCCCACTTCCTCGACGTACGTCTCAACATCCCCGAATCGGGCGACCAGGTGCCCGACATCATCAACGAGGCGCTCTTCAACCTCGACGGCTACCGGCGGATGCAGACGGCCGAGGGCGGCATTCGCGGCGGCATCGAGTCGTCCGAGCATCCGCGCCACGGCGAGGGGAGCTGGCAGGAGTCGCTCACGGTCATGGCCTACGCCCCCGGCATCTGGTCGAGCCACGTCTACGCCGGCGTCGCCGCCCGCGCCGCGCAAGTGCTCGAGAAAGGCCATCCCGATCTCGCCAACGTCTACCGCGACAGCGCCCTCAAGGCGATGCGCTGGGCCGAGAGCCAGCACCGCAGGAGCGAGAAGAAGCACCCCCATCAGGTGAACGATGCCCGCAACCTGGCCGCCATCGAGCTCTTCCGCCTCACCGGCGACCCGCAGTGGCACAAGCTCTTCCTCGCGACCACCGTCTTCAATGACCCCAAGGCGACGCTCTACAAGTGGCAGCACCACGACCAGCGCGACGCCGCCTGGGTCTACGCCCGCACCCAGCGGCCGGGGATGGACGAGGCGGTCCGCCGCAACGGTCTGGCCGCCATTCGCCGCGAGGCCGACGAGCGCGTGGCGCAGTGCGGACGGACGGGCTTCCGCTGGACGAAGGACCCGTGGCGCCCCGTCGGCTGGGGCCTTCCCGCCGCGCCCGATGCCGTGATCCTCTGTCGCGCGCACGCGCTGACGGGCGAGGCGAAGTACCTGCGGGCGGCCATCCTCGCCTGCCAGTTCGGCCTCGGGGCCAACCCCTCGAACCTCTGCTATACCACCGGCCTCGGCCACGCCAGCCCGCTGCACCCGCTCCACATCGACAGCCGCGTCACCGACCAGCTCCCGCCGCCCGGCCTCACCGTCTTCGGACCCGCCGACGTCGAGCGCAACAAGGGCCAGTGGGGGCAGAAGCTCGTCAACCAGTTCGCCCACCCGAAGGTCGAGCGGTGGCCGAGCCTCGAGGCATTCTTCGACGTCTTCTGGTATCCGCCCATGTGCGAGTTCACGATCCATCAGCCCATGGCCGCCAACGCCTACGTGTGGGGGTACCTGGCAGCCCGCAGATGACCGTGGGGGTTGCTCGGAGTGCGGGAGAAAGCGGTTGAAGCGTAGCGGCAATCCGGTATGATGGGGCCATGGCAGGAAAGGTCTATATTGAGACGACGGTGGTGAGCTACTTCACGGCGAGGCCGAGTCGAGACCTCGTGATCGCGGCTCGCCAGGAGGCGACCCGCGAGCTATGGCCCAGGCTACTGGCCGGGTTCGAGACCCACATCTCGGCGTTGGTCTACCACGAGGCGGGCCAAGGGGACCCGCAGGAGGCCGAGAAGCGGCTCGAGGCCATCAAGCCCTTTGCCATGCTCGACATCGATGACGAGGCCCGAGCACTGGCCGAGAAGATCATCGAGGGCAGGGGGATCCCAGAGGAGCATCCCGAGGATGCTCTCCACATCGCTGTCGCCGCCGCGAATGGGATGGAGCTTGTCGTCACCTGGAACTTCGCACACATCAACAACCCATTCACTCGTCTCATCATCCGGCAGATCCTGGAGAACGAGGGATACCGGCCGCCGGAGATCTGCTCACCCGACGAGCTATTGGGGACGGACGCATGAAAGACCCCATTGCTGAGGAAGTCCGCAGGTACCGAATGGAGCACACCCGGGAGTTCCACGGCGACCTGAACGCCATCTGTGAGCATCTGCGCAGCATTCAGTCAGCGTCCGGGCACAGAGTTGTCCGCCTTCCAGCCGAGAAAGTGAAGCCGAGGCCGCGACGGACCGCGTCTTCGTAGGCACGGCACCAGGCCTGTCGACCAGCGTCCCATGGCCCCGAACGGCCCCCCGGGCGGGGGGTGGGGGCTTGTTTCCATTTTGTGACGCCCCGCCAGCCCCCTTGGAGAGGAGCAAGGCCGACCCCGCCCCGGGGGAGGCGACGGTGGGGGGCTGGGAGGGGGGGCAGGGGGGAGAATGAATTCCTGAATC
>CBFDBL010000273.1:0-7912 GCA_965603035.1 uncultured bacterium | reverse complement strand
GGCGAAGTTCCGCGCGCTCATCGGCGGCTGGGCGGCCGAGTCGCGGCCGAGCGGCTCCGGCGCCAGCGCCGCGCAGCACAGCCCGAGCACCCGCTACATCACCATCGGCGGCTACAACGGCGGCTGGGACGAGGGCGAGAAGCCCGCCGAGCCGACCAACGCCGGCATCTTTCGCGCCATGACCTTCTGGCCCCAGAACGAGGAACGCACCCTCGAGCACCTCAAGAGCCGCGAGACCCTGGTCGATCGGGGCCTCGCCCAGCCCTACGAGCTCGGCACCTACGAGGCCGGCCCAGGCTACGCCATGAGCGGGCTCAACAAGCAGAAGCGCATGACCCCCGAGCAGGTCGAGGCCCAGGACCAGGTCGGCAAGTCGCTCGCCAACGGCGTGGCCACCCTCGACGCATTCCTCGGCCGCGCCACCCTGAGCTTCACCATCCAGAACTTCTTCACCATGAACTTCAACCGCCGCTACTGGACCTCCCACGCGCCCGTCTACAAGGGCGGCCAGCCCTATCCCTCCTGGATGGGGCTCGCGCTCTACAACAACCACGGCACAGGCGACTTCCTCATCACTCAGACCCTCAGCGCGCCAACCGCCGACCTAAAGGGCTACAGGCGCCGCCGCGAGCGCAAGGACGCCCCGCTCGTCGGCATCTACGCGACCCGCGACCGCCAGCGCGTCAACGTCTTCGTCCTCTCCCGCAAGCTCGACGGCTACCCCGAGCCCGGCGACGACGGCTTCACACCCGTCACCCTCCACCTGCCGTTCAAGGCGGCGAAGGCCGTCACGCTCTACAAGATGACGGGCGACCCCCGCGCCCACAACCTCGACGAGTGGGTCATCAAGATCGCGAGGAAGGAGGGGGTCCCCTTCGCCGCGCCCTTCCAGATGACGAGGGCCACGACGGGCGAGGCACGGGACGGCCTCCCGCCCGGCTCGGTCTTCCTCTACGTATTCGACGGCACCGATGCCCCGCCCGCCAACCACAGGCCGACGGTGAGCTTCGCCCCCCAGGCAGACGTCCTCCAGGGTCGGCCGGTCCGCTTCGCGAACACGACGAAGGACCGCGACGGCGACCAGCTCACGCTGGCCTGGGGCTTCGCGGGCAAGGCGACCCGCGCCGAGCGGGAGCCGACGTTCGCGTTCGCCGACCCCGGCCTCCAGACGGTGACGCTGACGGCGGACGACGGCCGCGGCGGACGGGTGGTCAAGAGCCGGACCGTCGAGGTCTGGCTGCCCGTGGGCAAGGCCCTCTGGCAGTTTCGCGACCTGTGGAACAGCGGGCCGGCTGGCACCGCCTCCTGGAGCGACGACGCGAAGCAGTTGACCATCCGGGCCAGCGGCGAGTACCGCCGCAACGACTTCGCCTTCGCCTTCCCGCCGCGCCAGTTCACGGGCGACTGCTCTGTGCAGGCTCGCATCGTCTCGGTCAAGGGTGAGGATGCGCGGCGCAGGCCGCAGGCGGGGCTGCTGCTCAAGAGCGGCTTCGGCAAGTGGGATCGCAAGGGCGCCGTCGTCCTCGTCAGCCCGGAGGGCGAGGTCGTCTTCGACCACGGCAGCCGGAACCGCAAGGACAAGCCACCGACGCTCGCCGGCTACCCGCCCCCCTGCATGCTCCGCCTCGTGCGCAGGGGCGACACGGTCACCGCGTCTGCGTCGAAGGAGGGACGGTCGTGGCGGGAGGTCGGCAGCGCCGCTGTGCCCGGGGCGGCTTACCACGCCGGCGCCATCGCTGTCTCAGGCAGCGCGGGCAATCGCGCTGAGGGCGTCTTCGGGCAGCTCAGCGCGGTCGAGACCCGTATCAGTCGGCGACCGAGGTGAGCGGGTGAGGGAGCGCGCGGGCGAGGCCGCTACAGCAGGTCGAGGGTGTACTCGCCGCCGTTCTCAGGGTTGTGGATGACCTGGTTCGAGCGGGGGTCGATCACGAGGTCGAGGCTCTCGAGCGGGATGTAGCCGACGAGGACCGGCACGTCGTCGGGGACCTCCATCACCTCTCCCAGGTAGCCACGCCCGAGAATGGTGATCTGAGCGGCCCGGTAGATCCTCCGTTCGGCGATGCCGTTGCCAGTACGCACCTTGCCCGCCCGGGCCAATCGGAGGCCGAGCTGGTCGATAGTATCCTTGTGGAGGCAGAGCAGCGCCGAGCCCGTGTCGGCGAGGGCACGGACAGTAGCCTCCCTCACCTCGCGCTCCGGGTCCTGCCCCGACTCGCGGAGCTCGATGTCGTAGGCATTCTGAACCATCACCTCGGCGAACGTGCGTCCCATGACCTGTCTCCTCCTTCGCTCCTCCAAGAGGGAGTTGCCCTCGACCGCGCTCCCTCTGTATTATAGCCCGTCAGGCGATGGCTTTCGAGAGGATTCGCAGCCACCGGACACGGCCGGCGGAGAAGGAGAACTCGCTCGTGCATAACCGATTCCTCCGACGTGTGGCGATTCCTGGAACCGATCTCGATGTCCCCTACGCCGTCTGCGGCACCATGATGTTCGGCAAGCGGGCCGACGAGGCGGAATCGCGACGGATCGTGGACGCCGCGCTCGACCACGGCATCAACCTCTTCGACACGGCCGACATGTACCAGCACGGGGTCTCCGAGCAGCTCCTCGGCAAGGCGCTCGAGGGCCGCCGCGACCAGGCCGTCGTCGCGACCAAGGTCGGCTACGGCCACGACGACGACGGCAACGAGGAGGGCACCTCGCGCAAGGCCATCCTCCGCGCCATCGACCGCTCGCTCGCCAACCTCGCGATGGACTGCGTGGACATCTACTACCTGCACCGCCCCGACTGCGAGGCGCCCGTCGAGGAGACCCTCGCGACGATGGCGGAGCTCATCGAGGCGGGCAAGGTGCGCCACTTCGCCCTGTCGAACTTCGGCGGCTGGCAGAGCTGCGAGGTGCTCCGCCTCTGCGACGACCGCGGCTGGCCGCGGCCCGTCATGGGCCAGATGATCTACAACCTGCTCGTCCGCCAGATCGAGCACGAGTACGTCCGCTTCTCCAAGACCCACGGCCTGCACCTCACCGTCTACAACCCGCTGGCCGGCGGCCTGCTCACCGGCAAGTACGCCTCGCTGAGCGACGAGCGGGCCGGCGGGCGCTTCGTGGACAACCCGAACTACCGCAACCGCTACTGGAGCCGGCGCTTCTTCGACGCGATGCTGGGGCTCAAGGCCATCGCCGACGACCTGGGCATGAGCCTCACCCACATGGCCCTCGGCTGGATCGCCCAGCGCGGCGTCGCCGACAGCATCCTGCTCGGCCCGAGCAACGCCGGCCAGCTCCTCGACTGCCTGGCCGCAGGCGACGCGGCCATCCCCGTCGAGGGCCTCGAGCGGATCGACGCGTTCCTCGCCGACTTCGACGGCACGGACGCGACCTACGCGCGGTGAGAGCAAGTGAGAGACACGACGACGGTGCGACACGTTCTCGCCGTCGGCCTGGGATGCTATTGCCGCCGCACGCGGACGGCTCTACCTCGCGACGATGGACGGCAGGGTGCTCTGCCTGGCCGGCGCCCGGTAGCCGGCGGCCCGCGTCGCGGGGATCAATAGCGCTTGCGGCGGAAGGCGCCCACGACGCGGGCGTAGAGGGTGTGGAAGACTTCCCGGCCCCCGCGGTCGCGGACGCTGACGATGATGGTGACCCAGTCGGGGCCCGCCTGGCGCGGGATCTGCCAGGTCACCAGCCCGCGGCGCGACACGCCGGCCCCCGGGGGGCCGCTCTCCAGCCGGAACTCGACCCCGCCAGCCTTCGAGACCGCCGCGATCTGGTACCGCAGCCGCTCGCCCGCGCGGAGCACCGCGGGCGGGACCGAGGTGATGAACAGGTAGTCGCGGCCGCTGGCGTCGAGCTCGGCGGCGAGGTCGAGGCCGCGGAGGAAGATGCGCCGGCTGTCGTAGGGCAGTGTGACGAGGGCCTTGACGGCGGGGAAGTAGAAGAAGCGCGGCTCGTGGTCGGCGAGGCGTCGGGCGACGGCGTGGCGCGCCGAGGTGTTGCCCGCGGGCGCCATCTCGTCGAGGCCCTTGATGGTGTGGACGACGCGGCGGTCGGCCGTCGTGCAGATGCGGGCCTCGGTGAGGTGCTTCGTGCGAGCCTTGTCCTCGACGAAGCGGACGGCGAGGAAGAAGCCCGGGTCGGGGCTCGGGAAGCAGGTCGCGCCCTCGAGCCGCTCGGCGGGCACCTCGCGGAGGCTCGCGGCATAGAGCTTGCCGCCTGGGAGGAACAGGATGGTGCCGTCGGCGCTGGGCCGCGCCCAGCGGACCGCGTGGCTGGTGCTGCCGAAGCTGCCGCCGCGGGCCCGCTTGCCTTGGAGGGTCATCAGCGAGTAGCTCACCGCGCCGTAGCCGGTGGGGATGCTCGTGAAAGTCCTGCCGTCGGCCGACACGTCCACGACGCATCCGTAGCGGCCGGTCGCGCCGATGACGGTGCCCTCGATGGCCTGGGGCTTCAGGGTCTCGAGATCGACGAGGACGGCCTCGCGGGCCGTGGCGAGCAGGAGCGGCCCATTCCCGCCGCAGCCCATGGCCGCGACTCGCGGCGACTCGTAGGTCGGCAGCGCGCCCACCTGCTCCCGGCGCAGGTCCCACAGGCTCCACCGCTCGAGCATCCTGTAGGCGGGCCGCACGATCACCAGCTTGTCGGCACCCGCCGCCAGCAGCGCGCCCGGCGGCACCTCGGCGATCCGCTTGACGATCTTCGCCCGCGCCACGTCCACCACCACCAGCTCGTCCTGCTCCGCGAGCTGGCACACCAGGAACCGCCCCGAGCCGCCGACCACGTGCCGCGAGCACGGCCCGGGAAGCTCGACGACGGCCTGCCCGCCGGCGAACACCGCGCCGCGCGGCACCGCCGGCAACAAGCCCGCGCCCCGGGGGCCGCAGCCGATGGCGGCCGCTGCCAGGAGGGAGAGTGCGAGCCCGCGTCTAGCCAATGACGTAGTTCCTTGCGATGGCGTCGGGGGTCTGGGCGACCCAGGCGGCGAGCAGGCGGCGGTGGCGGTCGAGCAGGGCCTTGTGTGCGGGGTCCTCGGCGAGGCTGCGGGTCTCGCGGGGGTCGGCCTCGAGGTCGAAGAGCTGCTCGCGGTGGGCGCCGGAGTCGTAGACGACGTACTTGTAGCGGGCGGAGCGGAGCATGCGTCCGCACTTGGTCTCGGCGACGACGTAGTCGCGCCAGGCGGCCGGCGGCTTGCCCTCGGCGATGGGGCGGAGGCTGCGGCCGAGCAGGCCATCGGGCGGCTGGATGCCGGCGCAGTCGCAGAGGGTGGGCAGCAGGTCGAGGCCGTGGGACACCAGGTGGGTCTTGTCCACACGGCCTGCGGGGAAGACGCCGGGCCAGGCCATGAGGAAGGGGATGCGTGCCGCCTCCTCGTAGAGGATGCTCTTGTGCTCGAGCTTGTGCGAGGCGTCGTGGTCGCCGTGGTCGCTGAGGAACACGACGAGCGTGTTCTTCTCGAGCCCCGCGTCGCGGAGCGCGTCGAGCAGCTTGCCGACGTGCTTGTCCACCATCTCGGTGAGGCGGCAGTAGGCCCATCGGTGGAGGCGCCACAGGTCGGCGGACCAGCTCTGCCGGGCGTACTGGCGGAAGGCTCTGTGCTGGAGGTACTTGACGGTGATGGCCTCGGGCTCGTGGTCGGGCACTGCGTGGTTGGGCGGCAGTGGCGGGCAGTGCTGCTCGACGAAGGCGCCGAGGCCCTGGCGGGGCGCCTCGAGCAGGGCCTCGCAGGTCCGCGAGTCGCGGTTGCCGTGCGGCTGCCTGCCCCGGGTGCGGGCGTGGTCGTTGATCGCCATGTAGCAGATGTCGTGCGGGTTGATGAACGACGCGACGAGCAGGAACGGCTTGGGGTGCTTGCCCTTGAGGAACTGGGCGCAGGCGTCGGCGAGCGTGCCGCGCCGGTCGCCGCTGAGCTTGCGGAAGCCGATCTGCTCGATGCCCATGCCGCGCGGCAGGTGCACCTTGCCGCCGTAGACGGTGTCGTAGCCCGCCTTGCGGAACCGCCAGCCCATGGCGTCCTTGGGGAACCGCTCGGGCACGCCCTTGCTCCCGTCGCTGTTCTCGCCGATGCCCACCTCGCTGGGGTAGTGGCCTGTGAAGAAGCTGAAGCGGGCGGGCAGGCACACGGGGTTGGTGGCGTAGGCCCGCTCGAAGCGGACGCCGGCGGCGGCGAGGCGGTCCATGGCCGGCGTCCTGAGCCACTGGTTGCCCGTGCAGCTCATCATCCCCGCGTGCTGCTGGTCGGTGATGATGAACACGATGTTCGGCCGGCGTTTGCCTTCCGCGCCGGCGAGCAGCCGGGGCATCGCGAGCGCAGCGGCGCCGGCGCCGGCCGCTCTCAGGAATGCTCTGCGACCTGTTCCGTCCATGCTCCGTCGTCCTCCGTCAGGCTGGCTTCCAGCGGTTCGCGTGCACAGGTAGCGCGTCGCACCACGGACCGGCTCCTGTCGCGGCGCGCGACGCGTCCTCACCGCGAAGTGGCCGCCGTCTCGAGCGGCGGCTTGTAGTCGAAGGCGTCCCAGTAGGCGCGGTCGGTCTTGTAGGGGTCGATGGGGCCTGTGGGCGGGATCTTCGCGGGCAGGATGCCGAAGCGCTGCATCTCGCGCAGGTAGTGGATGGTGGGGCGGAAGTCGGGCATGTCGAAGCGCTTGCCGGCGAGCAGGCGCTTGCGGGCCTCGTGGAGCTGGGCGAGCAGCATCCGGTAAAGGGGGTCCTGGGTGTCGGCGAAGACGGCCTTGCCCTTCATCTCGTGGCCGCCGCCCTGCTTCGACAGCGGGGCGAGCACCAGTTGCGACTTCTCGGGACGGCCGAGGTTGAACACGGGTCCGATGCTGCCGCGGCGGCCGGGGAACGTCACGATCTGGGTCTTCTTGCGCGTGCGGCGATCGACGTGGTCGCGGCTGTGGCAGCCGCCGCAGCGCTTCTTGATGGCGGCGGCGACCGGCCCGCCGAGGCTCACTGGGTAGCTGCCGTTGCCCAGCGAGGCGTAGGTGCCTGGGTAGCAGGCGCTCGACTCGATCCACAGGTGGATGGTGGTCAGCTCCTTCGGGGTGAGCTTGACCTTGTAGTGGGTGGGCTTGAGGAACAGGAGCAGGCGGCTCTTGGGCGTGCCGACGGCGTAGGGCGGGTAGTTGCTGACGGGGCGGTTGCGGTTGTCGGAGACGAGGCTGCGTCCCTGCATGGTCCAGTAGCTGACGGTGTACATGGGGGTGTAGTCGCCGCAGAGGTCAACCTTGCCGTCGTACTGGTCGGGGTTGTGGCATCGGACGCAGTGGCGGTCGAGGATGGGCTGGACGTCTCGGGGGTAGTCGATGACGGAGGGGATGCCGTCGTAGGGCTGGATCTGTGCGGGCTCGCTCCCCATGGCGGCGAGCGAGGCGGAGAGGACGTCGCGTGGGGTCTCGGTGCGGTGCTCGTGGCATCCGACGCAGCTCATGCGCTCGCCGGGCTCCACGGTGAGGAAGCTGTGCATGCGCTTGACGGCCATGCCGCGCCGGTCGAGTGCGACGAAGAAGAGGCTCTTGAGGGCTGGGACCTCGAAGCTGGCGCTGCCGTCGGGCTCGACGGGCACGGTGCCGAGCACCTCGGCGAGGGTGAAGGAGCCGCCGATGGTGAGCGGCTGCATGCCGCCGCTGTGGTTGATGGGCTTGGGGAGCTGCTGGAGGACGAGCAGCTTCTCGATCGTGCCGCGCGGGAGGGTGGCCATCTGGCGGCCGTGGTAGATGTCGGCCAGGAAGAGGGTGCCGGTCGCCTTGCGGAGGTTGACCCGCGGCGCGATGACCTGCTCGCGCGGGCGCGGGCGCAGGGGCCTGGGCTCGTGGCAGTGGAACTGGCGGTCCTGGGGCCCCAGCGCGTAGACCCGCTCCTCGCGGCCCTGGCCGTCCATCACGTAGATGCCCCGCGGGCTGGCGACGAGGAA
>CBFDBL010000272.1:0-7929 GCA_965603035.1 uncultured bacterium | reverse complement strand
CCGCGGAGCGAGGGGGTCCGCTCGCATCGGGGGGCCTGGCCGCGCGCGGGGGGGCAGATCGGGGGTGGCGCATGCGCACGGCGTGGTGGGCAGTGGCCGCGGTCGGCGGGTGCCTGGTGACGGGCTGCATGTTGCCGGGGCCTCCGCTTCGGGCGCGCCAGAGGCCGGACAGCGCGCGGGTGGTGTGGCTGCGGCGCGAGGCGCTCGAGCAGATACGCGCGTGGTACCCCGGCCCGCCGCGTCACATGTCGGCGAACTTCGAGGCCGCCGACCGCTTCTTCGACGAGGGGAACGTGCGCGAGGCCCAGGCCGCGTACGAGCGGATCATCGGCTGGTACGAGGCCGGCCCGCACCGGCGGGTGGCGGAGTTCTGGATCGCCTACTGCCACGAGCTGCTCGGCGAGCCGGGCGACGCCGTCCGTCTCTACCGGCGGGTCGTGAGGACGACACCCGGCAAGCGCGACCTGTGGGCCGCCGAGGCCGCGGCGCGTCGCGACCTGCTCGTCCAGCCGCCCCAGTGACCCCAGAGCCCGGCCGGCGATCCTGTCAGAAAGGAAATGGTCCTTTCATCGCGCCTTCACGTCCCGCGCTGTACGATGGGCAGGCAACGCAAAGGCTGTCGCCCCGCTCCCGCTCCCCGAGCCTTCCCCGCCGAGTGGCTGCTGTGAGTCGCTATTGTGCCTGCGTGCTGATCGCCGCCGCGCTGGCCTCGGGCCTGCCCTGCCGTGGTGGGGCGCTGGGCCGAGTGGCGCGCACCCGTGCGGCGCTGGACGACCTCGAGGCCTTCTGCGCGCGGTCCCGCGGCGCCTCGGCGTACCAGCGGGTGCCGCTGCTGGTCGGCCGCCGCGTGGTCGATGGGCTGGAGCGCGTGCCGGTGGGCGAGCTGGACCCCGTGCTCGACCACGTCTACGAGGCCTCGCTGCGCGCGAAGCTGGCCGTGCTCGAGACGCTGGACGGGCGCCGCCGCGCGCTCGCCGTGCCGCCCGCGCTGCGGCTCGGCGAGGTGACCGTCGAGGGCGGGGCCTGTCGCCGCGGGGGGCGGGTCGTCTTCCCCGTGGTCGTGCGGGGCGGAGCGCCGGGGTCGGTGGCGGGCTTCTTCGCCGGGGGCGCGCTGGTGCGCAGGGTGCCCGCGCTGGCGGGAGGCGCGGCGGACGGCATCGAGGGCAGCGAGGTCTGCCGCCTGCACGAGCGCGACCCTCGGAGCCGGCGCGTGGGGTGGGGCCGCCCGGCCGGCGGCTTCCTGTGCGACGCCGCCGCGGGGAGGCCGGCGGTGCTGATCTCCATCGATCATCCGCCGGTCCGCGAGGCCATCGCGCGCGACACGGCCGCGGCGCTCGCGGCCCGCGCGGGGGCCGAGCGGCCGCTCTACGTGTCGCTGGGCGAGGGCTGCTTCTACACCGACTACTCCGAGGCGTCGGCGGAGCGCTTCGTGGCCTGGCTGGCCAAGCGCTATGGGACCGCGCGGGCCGTCGACGCCGCGTGGGACACGCGCTACGAGGCGCTCGGCCCGGCCATGATGCCCGCCCCCGAGCAGGCGGCGGCCAGCCAGGCACGCTGGCGCGACTGGACCGCCTTCAACCAGTGGCGGCTCGGCCAGCACGTCCGCTGGGCGCGGGCCAACGTGCGCCGCGCCGCGCCCGAGGCGCGCGTCGGCATGAGCGTCACCCGCTACCTGTTCGCGGGCAGCCTGGGCCTCAGCGGCGTCGAGCCCGTGGCGCTCGGCAGGATCCTCGACGTGGTCGAGGCGAACGGTGCGGACCCCATGGCCGCCGACCTGGCGAGCGCCGCTGCGGGCGGCGACAGGCCGGTCATCGACGCTGGGGCGGGTGCCGGCCCCTTCGGCGTGCTGCCGCACGTGCTCCACGGGGGCGCGGCGGTGGCGCTGCGCGCGTGGCCGCCGGCGCCGCTGACGTCGCTGGCGGCGGTGCGGGGCGCGGAGCGGGCGCTGCGCGAGGCGCTCGACGCGCGGCGGCTGGCCGCGGAGCTCGACGCGCTCGCGCGGGTGCGCGGGCCGGTGGCGCTCGTCTACTCGCGGGCCTCGATGCGGCTGGCGCCGCCGTGGGCACTGCGGTGCGCGGCGACGCCCTACACGCGGCGGCTCGCCGAGGCGCACCAGGCGGCCCGCTTCCTCGACGTCGGCTGCCGCTTCGTCACGAGCGCGGGGGTCGCAGGCAAGGGGCTCGGCGGCGCGCGGGTCGTCGTGGTCGCCGGCTCGCCTGCCGAGGAGGAAGGCGTGGCGCGAGCCCTCGTGGACTACGTCGAGACGGGCGGGCACCTGGTCGTGCTGGCCGAGGCGTGGGCCACCGACGACTGCGGCCGCGAGGCGGACTACCTGATGCGCCTGGGCATCGAGGTGCTCGAGACGTCGCGCCCGAGGTTCGGGACGACGCCGCGGCCCGAGCGCGGCGGCGCGCTCGACGACCTCGCGGAGACCGATGTGCCCCGCGCCGCGCTTGCGCCGGGCTCCCGCCTCGCAGCCGCCGGGCTCCGGCCGCCCCTGGTCGGCAGCGGCGTCGTGCAGAAGGTGCGGGTCAACGTCCGCCACGAGGTGCTGGCGGCCTTCGACGACGGCGGCCCGGCCATCGTGAGCTTCCGCCGGGGCAAGGGGCGAGTCACCTACCTGGCCACGGCGCTGGCGCCGGAGCGCCTGGTGGTCGTGTTCCGCGCGGTCCTGGCCGAGGCCGGGGTCGAGCCGGGGGTCCGGCTCGTCGCGGCGCGGCCCGGCGAGACGTGGGGCCTCGAGTGCCGCTCGGCGATGGTGGGGGGCCGGCGGGTGGCCAGCGTGTGGAACACGACGGGGGCGACGCGCTGGGTCAGCCTCGGGGCGGCGTCGGTGGGCTCGGTGACGAGCCTCTCGACGGGCGAGCCGCTGGAGGTCCGCCGGGTGGGGGAGGCGGTGGTGGCCGGCCCCGTGCGGGTGCCGCCCTACGCGACGGTCGTGGTCGAGCTGGGGCCCGCGCGCTGAGCGGGGGCGCCGGCGGTCAGAAGGGCCACCAGGAGCGGCGCTTGCGGCGGATGCGGATGGTGACGGGGTTCGAGTAGAGCTTGCCGGTCCACAGGCGGGCGTAGGCGAGCTTGCTGCCGAGGAGCTGGACCTGCTTGGCGGTGAGGTGGCGGTTGATGATGACGTAGGGGAAGTCCTTGCTGACCTCGTAGGCGGCGACGAAGGTGTACTGGCCGGGCTTGAGCCATCGGCGGACGTTGGCGGGCGGGAAGGCGAATCGGCGGCCCACGTAGGCGTGCTGCGGCAGGTTGACGAAGTGGTAGTAGTCGGCGCGGGCGTCCTCCTCGACCGTGAAGTCCGGACTGCGGTAGACGAGCCGGTCGTCGGCCTCGGAGCGGACGTGGAACTTGAAGAGCCACTCGGCGGTCCTGCCCTTGCGGGTCTTGGCGAAGGGCTCGAAGTAGACGGCGACGTCGCGGGGCTTGTCCTTCTCGTCGCCGGAGAGGCCGCTGCGGTTCTCGACCCTGACGTCGAGGACGACGGGCTCGTCCATCGTGTAGTCGGTCTTGCTGGCGCGGGCGACCAGGCGGAGGCCCTCGCGGGTGCGCGCGGTGTCGGACGCCAGGTCCTCGAGGGTCTCGTTCTTGAGGCGCTCGGCGAGCGGCTTGGGCAGGCCGAGGGCGCCGCGGTCGGCGACCTCGGGCCGCTCGGGCGGCTTCGCCTCCTCCTTCTTGCCCCGCGACAGGAGCCGCGTCAGTCCGCAGCCCGACGTTGCGACGACCAGGACCAGGGCTGGGACGAACCACACTGCCCTTCGCATGGCCCACCTCCGGATGCCTGCTGCGTGCTTCGTGGCGCCCGCGCGCCTGCCTACGTTCCCACGGCCTCGGCCACCATGTCGCCGACCTCGGTGGTCGAGTAGCCCATCCTGCCTGCGCTCATGGACTGCATCCTGGGCGTGGTGGCGGTGACCGCGCTCTCGACGGCGGCGGCGGCCTCGGCCTCGCCGAGGTCGTCGAGCAGCATGGCCGCGGCGCAGATGGCGGCGATGGGGTTGATGACGTTCCGGCCCGTGTAGCGCGGCGCGGAGCCGCCGATGGGCTCGAACATCGAGACGCCGTCGGGGTTGATGTTGCCGCCGGCGGCGACGCCCATGCCGCCCTGGATCATGGCACCCAGGTCGGTGATGATGTCGCCGAACATGTTGCACACGACGATCACGTCGAAGTACTCGGGGTTCTTGACGAACCACATGCACGTCGCATCGACGTGGGCGTAGTCGCGGAAGACGGTGGGGAAGTCGGCGGCGCCCATCTCGTTGAAGGCCCGCCACCACAGGTCGTGCGCGTAGGTCAGCACGTTGGTCTTCGCGCACAGGGTCAGCATGCCTGGGGTCTCGACGCGGATGCCGTCGTCGCTCTTGTCCACGAGCTTCGCGGTCATGGTGCCGCGCTCGCGGTGGTCGAAGGTCACGAGCTCGCCGGGGCTGCCTGCGGGGATGGCCGCGAGGTCGGCGGCGGCGACGCGGCTGACCCGCGTGCGTGCGCGGCGCTGGGTGTAGTCGAAGGCCCAGCGGAGGCAGCGGTCCACCCCGGGGCGCGTGTTGACCATGAGCTGTGTGGCGACCTCCTCGGGCGTGCCCTTGCGCTGGAAGCCGCCGATCCCGGAGTAGAGGCCCTCGTTGTTCTCGCGGACGACCACGAAGTCGACGTCCTCGGGCCGCTTGTCGGCGAGGGGGCAGGCCACGCCGGGGAAGAGCTTGACGGGGCGGAGGTTGATGTACTGCTCGAGCTCGAAGCGCAGGCGCAGCAGCAGGCCCTTCTCGAGCACGCCGGGCGCCACCTGGGGGTGCCCCACGGCGCCGAGGTAGATGGCGTCGGAGCCGCGCAGCTCGGCCAGCACGGAGTCGGGCAGCACCTCGCCGGTCCGCAGGTAGCGGTCCCCGCCGAGGTCGTAGGTCGTGGTCTCGTAGGCGAAGCCGTAGGCCGCCGCAGCGGCCTCGAGCGCCTTGAGCCCCTCGCGCACCACCTCGGGGCCCGTGCCGTCGCCGGGGATCACGGCGATCTGATACATGCCGCCCGTCTCCTCACGTCCGAAAGGGAAGCGGCCGAGCGCGTCGGCTCGGCCAGGGGCTGCGCCACCTCAGCCCGGAGGCCCTCGACCTCTCGGACTGTACCAGAAACCGCCCGCGCAAGCAAGCCGCACGCCCCGCCTACTCGGCCACGCGATCGATCCGCTCGCCGAGGGGCCGCTTGCGGCCGGTGAACACCGCGGCCACCCCGCGGGCCGCCTCCTGCATCGTCTTCTTGATCACGATCTCCTCGTCGGTCTCGTCGGCCGGCGCCTCCTCCTTGCCCATCAGCAGCGGCGGGTAGCGGTAGGTCTCGCGCTCGGCCTGCCACACCTCCTTGCGGTTCCGCACGTCGATGACCCGCGCCGTGAGCACCATGGTGCCCTGGAGCACGCCGTACGACCGTGGCGGGCGCCCCGACAGCCGGTGGATCTCGCCGTAGAGCACGTAGTCCGCACCCACGTCCTCGCCCAGCCGCACGATCGAGAAGCTGCTCCCCTTCGGCGCATCCACCCGCTCGAGCACCGCGTCGGCGTCCAGCACCGTCGCGTTCGGCAGCGCCTCGCCCACCACCTCGCCGACGTCGCGCGAGAAGCGCGCCCCGATCTTGGAGTCGAAGTACGACGCCCCGGGCGTCGCGAACGGCAGCACCGCCAGCGTCCCGCTGCCCAGCCGCACCACCGCCGACTCCGTGCCAGGGTTCTCCGGCAGGCAGCTCCTGCCGACGAACGACAGGCAGCCGCTGGCGGCGAACGCCAGCAGCGCCGGGGCCAGCCTCCGCAGCGATGGTCGAGTCATGGCGCTTGAACCTCCGTACTGCGTGGTCACGACGCCGCGGCCTCGAGGGCCTCGGCGAGAGTGGATACGAACACGACCTCGAGCCCCTTGGCGCGCCGCCGCAGCGCGCGCGCGTTGTCCCGCGGCACGATCGCCCGCCTCCAGCCGAGCTTCGCCGCCTCCCGCAGGCGCGACTCCAGTTGCGACACCCCCCGCACCTCGCCCGCCAGCCCCACCTCACCGCACGCCACCAGCTCCGGAGCCACCGCGCGGTCGGTGAAGCTCGAGGCGATCGCGATCGCCGCCGGCAGGTCGGCCGCCGGCTCCACCAGCCGCACCCCGCCCACCGCGTTGACGAACACGTCGTGCCCAGCCAGCACCAGCTCGCTGCGCTTGTCGAGCACCGCCAGCAGCATGGCCACACGGTTGCGGTCCAGCCCGCTGACCTTCCGCTCCGGCGTCCCGAAGTTCGCCCGCGACACCAGCGCCTGCACCTCGACCAGGATCGCGCGCGTCCCCTCCAGCGTCGGCACCACCACCGAGCCCGGCACCGTGCCCCGCTGGCGCGAGACAAACACGTCGGCCAGCTCGGTCACCTCCACGAGGCCCGTGTCCCGCATCTCGAACACGCCGAGCTCGTTGGTCGGCCCGAAGCGGTTCTTCACCGCGCGCAGCAGGCGGTAGCTCTGCACGCGGTCGCCCTCGAAGTAGAGCACCGTGTCCACCATGTGCTCGAGGACGCGCGGGCCGGCGATCGCCCCCTGCTTCGTCACGTGGCCCACCAGCACCACCGGCACGCCCGAGCGCTTGGCGAGCCGCACGAGCTGCCCCGCGCTCTGGCGCACCTGCGAGACGCTCCCGGGCGCCGAGCTCACCTCGGGGCGGTAGACCATCTGGATCGAGTCCACCACGGCCACGTCGGGGCCCGTCGCCTCGATCTGGGCCGCGATGGCGTCGGCGTTCGTCTCCGCCAGCACCAGCAGCCCGTCGGCGTGCACCCCCAGGCGCTCGGCGCGGAGCTTCACCTGCATGAGCGACTCCTCGCCCGTCACGTAGAGCGCCCGCAGGCCACGCAGGCAGAGCCCGTGGCAGGCCTGGAGCATGAGCGTGGACTTGCCGATGCCCGGATCCCCGCCGATGAGCACCACCGAGCCGCCCACCACCCCGCCGCCCAGCACGCGGTCCAGCTCGGCCATGCCGGTGCGCAGCCGAGGCTGCTCGGGCGGCGCCACCTCCGTGATGGGCACGGGCGTCGCCTCGGCCACCGCCGACGCCGCCGCGCGCCTGTGCGGCTCGAAGGTCTCCTCCACCAGCGAGTCCCACTCCCCGCACTCGGGGCACCGCCCCAGCCACCGCGGCTGCTGGCAGCCGCACTGCTGGCACACGAACACGGTCCGCGTCTTCGCCATCTGGCCACTTCCCTTGGGTGGATTATACGCCCCACGATCCGGCAAATCAACGTCGCCGTAGGTGGCCGTGGCGCTGGGCAGCAACACCAGGCAGCGGGCCGCCGCCGTCGAAAGCCATAGCGCCGCGCGCTATACTGCGCGGGTTCCCCCAGGGCACGGTGAAGATCGTGTACTCGGAGAAGCCCGACGCCACCGTCGTCGCTGCGGCGATGTGGTGTGATTGACCTCTGCATAGGCAAAGCGCGCCCATCTGTCCTGCTCCCGCGTTCCGTGGCCCGCAGGCGCCGGGGGCGATGATGCAAGGGGTCGGCGGGAGTTGGCCCCGAGGCTGGTGACGGGGGCGGCATGGCTCTGGGCGGCGTCCTCGCCGCTTGCCGTGCCGCACCCCTTGCGACCGACAGGCCGCATGCCCTTCGCAGAAGGCGACGGGAGCCACCGGCGAGCCGAGCCCCGGCCCGGACGGGCACAGGAGGAAGTGACAGCCCCCTTTCACCAGCCCCGGCACGGCACAGCGGGACCGTCACCTCGCCAAACGGCTCCGCCGTCAGTGAGCTGGCCCCCCGGGATCCGCAGCCCACACTGACCGCCTCCAACAGCGTGCGTGCGCCTGGCGGTGTCGTTTGGTAAGCAGCTAGTGTCCTGACCGACAAGTCCGTTCCATCGGCCGCGAGGACCTGCGCCATGGGTGTCAGCCGTCGGTGTTCATAGTTCTAGAACTGTGAACACGG
>CBFDBL010000271.1:0-7968 GCA_965603035.1 uncultured bacterium | reverse complement strand
AGCTGGTGGCGGACGTGGACCGCACGTTCCGCCTGCGCGCCTCGGACGGCAGCCTGCCGCGGGGGAACGTGGCGGTCGCGGTCGGCGACGGCACGCTGCTCGTGCACGGGCTCACGGTGCTCTTCCCGCTCGGCAAGCCGCGACAGCCCTGATCCTGAGCGCCGTGGCCACAGCGCCTCGCGCGGTGACGGGAGAGAGGCCGTGAGCGACAGCGAGGCGGCGGCGCGCGACGGGCCGGCTGCCGGCGGGCCCTTCCACTTCACGGGCGCGATGCGCGCGCTGATGGCGGACATGGCCTCGGTGTGCGAGGAGTTCGCGCACGTCGACATGTCGCGGGTCGCCGTGATCTTCACCCAGGCCCGCCACGGGCGGCTGGACGGGGAGTGGGCGGGCATCTACCCGCTGCGGTTCCCCGGCGGGGAGCGCCGTGCGACGATCCGCGGGCGGGTCTACGAGATGCCGCAGGTCATGGTCGGCGCGCGCGAGGCGCTCTACGTGGTGACCTTCACGCTGCCGCGCTTCCTGAACGTGCGGTTCGAGGAGAAGCTGGGCGCGGTGGCGCACGAGATGTATCACATGAGCCCGCGCTTCGACGGCGACCTGCGGCGCTTCGAGGGCGGGAAGCCGTACCACACGGGCTCGCGGCGCCGCTTCGAGGCGGCGATGTATCGCATCGCCGAGGGCTACCTGCGGGCGACGGCGCGCCCGGAGCTCCACGCGTTCCTGCGGTGCAACTTCGGCGAGCTGGTCGCGCGGCACGGTGGCATCGTGGGGCTGCGCATGCGGGCGCCGAATCCCCAGCGTATCGCCTGAGCGCCGTGCCGGCCGGCGCGGGCTCAGCGGAAGGTGACGCGGAGCGGGACGAGCGAGGCGTGGCGGTCGAAGCGGACCTCGGGCTCGGTCGGCTGGCCGCCGTCCTCCTCGAGCACGGTGAGGGTGTTGACGGGCTTGAGCCAGGCGGGCGGCAGGTAGCAGCCGTTGCCGGCGTCGAAGCCGCGCAGGAGGTAGAGGCCCGCGAAGCGGCCGTTGATCCACAGGGCGCCGTGGCGGAGGCCCTTGAGCACGGCGCGGGTGACGGGGCGCGCGGGGCTCTGGCGGAGCTTGAAGGTGGTGGTGTACCAGCGGACGGGGCAGCCGGCCTTGGCGGGCTCGACCCATCGTGCCGAGGGGCCGGGCGGGCGGATGCCGTCGCGGCGGCGCCAGTTGGAGACGAGGGCGCCGTCGAGGGTCACGTCGTCGAGCAGGCCCCAGGCGGTGGCCTCGGCGAGCGGCTTGCTGTCGATCTCGGTCAGGCGGTAGCGGCCCCAGTTCTTGACGAGCACGGCGAGGGTGTTCTCCCCCTTGCGGATGGGTGCCTGGAAGCTCAGCGGCCGCGCGTAGCTGCGGGGCGCGTCGAGCAGGCGCTTCGAGGTGCTCTGGCCGAGGTAGCGGCCGTTGAGGAAGATGGTGACGGCGTCGGCGGCGTCCTTGAGCAGCAGGGTGCGGGTGCGGTCGCGGTCGGACTTGATGGGGGCGCGGTACCATCCGTAGGGCAGCTCGCCGAGCGGCCTCGGGCGCGGGGAGCCGGCCCAGGCGGAGTCGTTGAAGCCTGGCGCGATCTCGTCGGCGAGCTCGGCCATCTTCCAGTGCCGCAGCAGGATGGTGGTCGGACGCGGGGCGTCGACCTCGACGGTGAAGTCGATGCGGCCGGTCGCCGGGTCGTGCTTGGCGTCGTGGACGGCGGGCGCCTGGGCCACGGCGCTCTGGGAGCCGTCGGGGTAGAAGGTCATGGGCAGGCGGGTGCGGCGGGCGGGCAGGAGCAGCTCGACGCCCTCGCGGGTCCAGTGGTTGACGCCGGGCGCCCCGAGCAGGAAGCCCGTGCCGTCGAGCGCCCAGGCCTGGTCGAGCTTGTCCTCGGGCACGACGACGAGGTGGACGGGGCGGTCGGCCTGGAAGAGGTAGTCGGTGACGCCGAGGGTGCGGGCCTGCTTCCACTGGACGAGCAGTTGCTTGTGGGCGGCGTCCCAGGCCATGTCGTTGCCGCCGCGGATGAGCTTGGGGCGCGCGGGGGTGGCGAAGGCCATGAAGGCGGTGGCGTCGGGCTGCGCGTGTGCCAGGATGCGGGTGCGGTCGCGGAGCTTGTGGATGGCGAGGATCTGGGCGCCGGACATGGCGAGCGAGGTCTTGGGGGTGAGCGGGTAGTTGAAGACGAGGTGTCGCAGGAGCCCGTCGCCGACGGTGATGGTGACGGGCGACGCGGTGGCGGGGTTGGTGAAGGTGAAGGGTCGGGCGCCGTAGCGTCGCTTGAGGAAGACGATGGAGGCGGAGCCGTCGGAGCGGGCGTAGGCGACGAGCCCGTCGCGGCGGGCGGCTGCGACGAGCCAGTGGGTGTCGGCGGCGCTGGAGGCGGCGAGCACGTCGGTGAAGGTGGCGGCGAAGAGGTTGACGTGCTTGAGCTCGGTGTGGAGGCCGCTGAGCGCGCCGGACTGGCGGATGCCGCAGGAGTTGGACTCGAAGCGCGTGGCGAAGCTCGAGGCCTGGAGGGTGGCGAGGTTGGTGCCGGCGGCCCACAGGGGCAGGTTGTAGCCGTCGATGCCGCGTGCGATGCCCTCGAGCACGATGTCGTCGAGGTGGTGGAGCGAGCGGTTGGACTCGCCCCAGGCGAGTGGCGGGGTGGGCATGAGCTCGGTGGTCGCGTAGACGGAGTCGTCGGGCACGGCGATCTGCTGGAAGCCCTTGCACGGATGCAGCTCGGAGAGGACGATCGGCACGCGGCATCCGCCGGCGACGAGCTCGTCGTAGAGCTTCGAGAGGTAGCCGCGCGCGGCGGCGCGGTAGTGGTCCTCGGCCTGCACCAGCACCACGGGGCCGGCGGGCACCTGGCGCCGGAACAGCGGGTCGGCGGCGCGGACACGCAGCTTCGGCTGGTCGCCGAGCCAGGCCGGCAGCCCGCCGTTGCTGAGCGCCGCGTTCACGTAAGGGCCCACCCGCACCAGTGCCATGAGGCCCCGCTCGTGGCACAGGTCGAGGAAGCGCCCGAGGTCGGCGAACCCGGCGGTCTCGAAGGCGTCCTTGCGCGGCTGGTGCAGGCTCCAGGGCACGGGCGTCTCCACCGTGTTGAACCCCGCGAGCCGGGTCTGGGCCAGGCGGTGGCGCCACTCGCTGGGCGGGATGCGGAAGTAGTGGACGCCGCCTGCGAGCAGCAGGAAGCGGCGGTCGCCGATCTTGAAGCTCTTGCCGTCGTAGTCGGCGACCAGCTTGCCCGTGGGCCGCCGGAGGCTGGACGCGGCGCGCGCGGCGCCTGGGAAGCCGGCGAGAGCGGCGAGCAGCAGGGCGAGGCATCGGCGTCGGGTCATCGTGCTCTCCGTGCGCGGGTCTGGCCTGGGGGTCGGGGCGCGGCCGTCGGTGCGAGGATACCGCGGGCGCGCGGCGCGATCAAGTGTCAGCGCAGCTCGTAGACGGCGAAGCTGGGGACGGCCCCCGCGCCGAAGGTGGCGACGGGCCGCAGGCAGCCGCCTGCGACGAGGTCGGCGACGAGCTGGCGGGTGATGTGGCGGGAGAAGCCCTGGCGCTGCTCGCCGTCGAGGCGGAAGGCGTAGGAGGCGTTGAGGCGGTCCACCTCGGGCCAGTTGACGTAGAGGTGTGTGACGCCGAGCTGGCGGAGGCCGTCGCGGATGCGCGGGAGGACGTCGGGCGGCAGGCGGGTCGGGGCCGGCGCGGGGGCTGCTGCGGCCAGGGGGCGGCCTGCGTCCCGCGTCGGCGCGGCGGGCGGCCGCGCGGCGAGGGCGCGGTCGATGATGCGGTCGATGGGGTGGCGGTCGAAGACGGTGGCCGCGATGGCCCGGCGACGGCAGTAGAAGGTGCGGCTCTCGCCGACGAAGAGCACGGTCGCGTCGGGCGGGAGGCGGGTGTTGACGACGTCCACGGCCGGCTGGCAGTAGGTGCTGCCCCGGAAGACGGCTTCGAGGAATTCGTCGGTCGGGCGCGCGAGGCCGGCCCACACCGGCCCGGCGTGGATGAGCAGCGCCGCGGCGAGCGCGCAGGCGAGCCCGCCGACCAGCACACCGCGGGCCAGGCGCTGCGGCCACCGCCCGCCGATCGACGCCACGCCGATCCCACCGAGCACCGCCAGCGCCGGCGACGCCGGGTCGAGGAACCGGTCGAGACGGTGAGTCAGCGTGTACCAGGTGAGCAGGCACAGGACGAAGTGGAGCCCGAGGTACACCTGGTCGCCGCGCGGGACCAGGAACGCCGGGCAGGTGACCAGCGCCAGGATGCTCGCCGCCAGCAGCATGTCGAGCCGCCACGCCCCCGGCCAGAAGCGCTGCCGCGCCGCCACCGCCACGAAGAACGTCGCGAAGCACAGCACCGCCGCCGTCGAGCGGCGCTCTGCCAGAGCCAGCGGCACCAGCGCGAACAGGAACAGCACCGGCGACGCCGGCGCGCGCCAAGGCGGCTTCCTGGCCTCCCCAGGCTGGTCCCGCCAGAACGCGTAGGCGTAGAACGGACGCCACTGGACCACCGGCATGGCCAGCGAGTCGCCGCACAGCGGCAGCGGCAGGTGGATCACCCGCGCGTCGCGAGGGCCGTGGGCGCGGGCGAACTTCACGTCCTGCTCCCGGCTCCAGTGCCGGCCGCCGAACAGGTTGTAGAGCAGGGGGTAGGTCGGGTTGCCGGTGTGGATGGCGTTGCGCGCGAGCCACGGGCTGGCGACGGCGACGGCCACGGCGCCGACCACCGCGGCCTCGAGCAGCGCGCGCCGCAGACGCGACGGCCGCAGGATGCCGCCGACGACCAGGAACCCGAGCACCGGGCCGAGCACGAACACGATGGCCGGGTACTTGCAGCCGACCGCCAGGCCCGCCATCGCGCCGCACAGGGCGGCGAGCCGCCAGCGCGCGCGGCCGTCGGCGCTGCGGTGCAGCACCAGGAAGGCGAAGAGCGCGAGGAAGCTGTAGGCGGTGAGAGGCATCTCCACCACGTAGGAGTTCAGCGTCGCCATCTCCGCCAGCATGGGCATCGTCAGGAACAGCGCCGCGCCCGCCAGACCCGCCGCCTCGCCCACCAGCCGCCGGCCGCACAGCGCGATCGCCGCCGCCGTGAGCACCACGAACCCCACGCCCACCTGGAGCCCGACCGCCGCGCCCAGCTCGGGGCCCCCGCACAGGCACATCGCCAACAGGTAGAGCATCTCGGCGTTCTGCGGCATGTTCGTGTACACCACGTCGGGGATGAACGACACCCGGCCCGCACGCCACCACTGCGCGGGTGCCGCCAGGTGGTACTCGAGCGAGTCGTAGTCGCTCACCACCGGCACGTTGGCCCGGGTCAGAGCGAACGCCACGATCCCGACCGACAGCACGATGATCAGCAGGCTCGACGCCCGACGCCGAGTCCGCCACCCGCGGAACCACGCCCGAGCCGACCCCAACACCCGCAGCAGGTCCCGATACCCCAGCGCCGCCATCGCCGCCACCAGCACCGCCACGAGCGCCGTCAGCAGCCACCCGGGCCGGCCGCCGACCTTCCCCAGCAGGAACGTGCCGACCGACAGGATGCCCATGCCCAGCGCGCCGCCGAACACCGCCTGCTCGCCCGGCGTCAGCGACCGCAGGCCGGCGCGGCGCACCAGCGCCGTCCCCGCGCCGAGCGCCACGGCCCACAGCCCGACCGCGATGAGCGCCACGGGCAGCTTCACCAGCGCGAGCACCGCGATGTAGGGCAGCGCCTGCCACGCGACGCCGAGGCTCTGCGAGCCGAGCATCGCGACGAGCAGCCACGCGGGATAGGCGAGCACCGCCACGGCCCACAGCGCGAGCGGCACCAGCACGGTCAGCGGCAGGGCAGGGGCGTCGTCGCTGTGGGAGCCGGCCATGGCGACCTACGAAGCAGGGGCATGGGGCAACGGCCCGGGCCGGCCACTAGCTTAGGGCTTCTGGGGGAAATCGCAAGTCGGGAATCGCTGCCGCTCGTCGGTCAGCGCAGGACGGCCTCGGAGGCGAAGACGCCCTCGAGCATGGCGCCGAGCGCCTGCGGGTTCACCGCCGCGCCCATGGCCGCCTCGCGGTCCACGAACTCGCCTTGGAGCAGCTCGTAGAGCGAGCGGGTGAAGTCGACCATCCCCTCCTCGCGGGACGCGCGGACCAGCTCGGGGATGCGCGAGTCCTCGCCGGCCTCGATCGCCTTCTGCACCGGCGGGGTGTTGATGAGGATCTCGAGCGCCGGCACCCGCGAGATGCCCGGCTTGATCGACGCCAGCAGCTTCTGGCACACGATGGCCCTGAGGTTGAACTGGAGGCTGACCCGCACCTGGCGCTGGCGATCGGCGTCGAAGAACTCCAGCAGCCGCGAGAAAGTCTGCGAGACGGTCGAGCTGTGGAGCGTGCCGAACACCAGGTGGCCGGTCTCGGCCGCGCTCAGGCCCGCCTGCACCGTCTCGGTGTCGCGCATCTCGCCCAGCAGGATCACATCGGGATCCTGGCGGACCACGTAGCGCAGCGCGTCGCGGAACGACGGCACGTCGATCCCGACCTCGCGCTGGTTGATGATCGAGCGCTTGTCGGTGTAGATGTACTCGATCGGATCCTCGACCGTCACGACGTGGCAGCGGCGCGTCGCGTTGATGTACTCGATCATCGACGCGAGCGTCGTCGACTTGCCGCTCCCCGTCACCCCCGCCACGATCACCAAGCCCTGCTCGAACGACGAGATCCGCTCCATCGTGCCCGGCGGCAGGTGCAGGTCGTCGAAGGTCGGCACCACGCAGTTGACCAGCCGGGCCGCCATCGAGATGTGCCCGCGCTGGTGGTAGGCGTTGATCCGCAACCGCGTCGTCTCGTCCACCGCGTGCGCGAAGTCCACGTCGCCCACCTGCTCGAACGTCGCGATCTGCTCGTCGCTCAGGATATCGTAGAGCAGGCGATGGACCTGCGCGTCGTTCAGCGGCGGAAGCTCCAGGTGGCGCAGCGTGCCCGCAATGCGGAACACCGGCGGGCTGCCCACCTTGATGTGCAGGTCCGACGCGTTGTACTTCCGCATCAGGCGGAACAGCTTATGAATCTCTTTCCCATTCTGCTCGGACATGGCATCTCTCCGGGGGAGATCATTCTCCCCGGAAAGTATAGGCCGCTCTCCGCGCGCTGTCAACACGCCGTAGCGACGCGCCGCGGCCTCGTCAGCACGCTTCCGGCAGGCCCGCGGGCCACCGCTGCCGAGTTCCCACCAGCACCCAACTCCCCCGCATCAGCATTGACGATCCGCCCGGCCATTGCTGAACCGATCGCAGGAGAGTCTGCACCCGAATCTCAGGGAGCCTCGATCGCCGGCTCGGCTCGTCGTCGGGCCGTGCTCGGACAGCCGTCGCAGCGTGGATGACTGGATGAGTGGATGGATGAATGAATGGACGGAAGATCGCGCAACAAGGTCGTGCACGAGCAGCTCCTCCTCCATCCATCCAATCATCCAATCATCCATCCACCCATCCACCCATCCCTGGGGTGAAGGGGAGAAGTGGACTGCGAATCCCGGAGCCCGTAAGCTCACTGACAGCGCAGCCATTCCGCCAGGTGACGGTTCCCCGGTCCCCTGCCGCGGCTGGTGAGACGGGCTGTCAGTTGCTCCGCTGTCCGTCCGGGCCGCGGCTCCGCTCGCCCGTGGCTCCCGTCGCCTTGTGCGAAGGGAATGCGGGCTGTTGGTCGCACGCGATGCGGCGCGGTCACAGTCCAAAGGAACCTGCCCGCCTGTGTGGCTTGCGGACGGGACACCGACATGTTTATTCCTCCGCGCTCCTGCTGAGCCGCCGCGCGCGAAGCGCCTGAGGCGAAGGCGGCGTCTTCGCCGCTTGCGAGTCGGCCTGAGCGGACGGCCGAGCCGGAGCATCGCCTTCGCAGGGGTCTTATGTGGCACGTCAAGGGTTTGTTGGGCGAGTTGTCCACAATTTCAGGTCGATCGAATGTCCTCGATGAGGGGGCTGCCGCGTCGGATGAGAGA
>CBFDBL010000270.1:0-7997 GCA_965603035.1 uncultured bacterium | reverse complement strand
AATTCCACTTCCAGGCCGCCGCACACGACGACGACGGCCACCCGCTCACCTACACCTGGAGCTTCGGCGACGGCACCCCCGCCCAGGCCGGCCTCGGCCTCACCGCCGTCGCCCACACCTACGCCCAGCACGACACCTACACCCTCACCCTGACCGTGGACGACGGCACGGGCGCGACCGACGTCGAGACCCTGCCCGTCGCCGTCGCGGCCGCCGTCCAGCCGCCCGGCGAGCTCAGCATCGCCACCCAGGTGTGGGACGGCACCAGCCTGCACCCCGACGCGCCCGCGCCCAGATCCCTCGCCCTCCTCCACCTCGACGACGGCGGCAACCCGCCAGGCACCCTCTTCGCCCTGCGCGTCGAGCCCGCCGCGGGCGCCGGCTGGCTCAAGGCCGCCGGCAGCGACCTCTCGCCCACCGGCTCCGCCCCCGCCTGGCTCTCCGCCGGGAAGTGGGCCGCGCGCCTGCGCGGGCTGGCGCCCGCCACCGCCTACGCCTTCCACGCCACCGCCAGGCTCGGCGTCGACGAGTCGGACGAGGCCCCCGTCGGCAGCGCCACGACGAACTGCGCCTGCGACGCCGACGACAGCGGCCGCGTCACCGCCCTCGACTACGCCCTCATCAAGCACGCCGTTCTCCGCGGCGAGTTCCTGTGGCCCTGCGATGTGGACGACGATGGCGACCTCGACGCCGCCGACCTCGCCGTCACCGCCGCCCGCGTGCACAGCCCGTAGCGCTTGCGCCCCCGGGGGGGAACGGCTATCCTGATGCGCCGATGGCGGGACCAGCCGACCCACGACGGGCAGGCGAGAGATGAGACGAGGCGGAGCCGTAGCTTGGTTGCTGTGCGCGCTGGTGTGCCCTACCGCCGTACGCGCCGCGCAGGCGGTGACGAGCTTCACGCTCGTCAACGCCGACAGCGACGCCGACATCGGACCGCTCAACGACGGCGATACCCTCAACCTCGCGACCCTGCCGACCCGCAATCTCAACGTCCGCGCCAACACCAGCCCCGCCACCGTCGGCAGCGTCCGCTTCGGCCTCGACGGCATCCCCAACTACAAGACCGAGAACGTGGCGCCCTACGCCCTCGCCGGCGACAACGGCGGCAACTACAACCCCTGGACGCCCGCCGTCGGCCAGCACACCCTCACGGCCACGCCCTACACCGAGGGCGGCGCCGGCGGCACGGCGGGCACGGCCCTCACCGTCGGCTTCACGGTCGTCGATCAGGCTGCCGGGGCGAGCGCCATCCTCTATCTCTACGGCTCCGTGCCGCCGGCGCTCGCCGGCCACCAGCTCCGCCTGAACGACGCGGGCGGCAAGGGCTTCTCACAGTTCGCCCAGGCCCTCCGCGACGTGGGCCTCGAGCCCGTCGAGGCTCTCGACACCACCGTCACCCTCGACGCGGCCACCCTGGCGCAGTACCACGTCGTCATCTTCTCGTCGAACAACCGCCGCTTCACCGCCGCCGAGCAGAACGCCGTCGTCGCCTTCGTCAACGCGGGTGGCGGCATCCTGCTCTTCTCCGACAGCGGCTTCGGCTTCGAGGAGGGCCGCGCCAGCGACAACGACATCGCCCAGCACTTCAACCTGCTCATCCACCACGACAACTACGGCGGCGTCTACACCATCTCGCAGTACACCCAGCCCCACTTCATCACCGACGGCATCACCTTCAAGGGCGAAGGCGTGAGCATGGTGCGCGTGCTCGGCGCCCCCGCCGTCCAGCTCGCCGAGTGCCAGGGCGGAGCCAAGAAGCTCCACGACGACGACGGCCCCATCCAGGCCAGCGACTCCGTGCTCGCCGTCGCCGAGGTCGGCCTCGGCCGCGTGGCCGTGACCTTCGACCGCAACACCTTCTTCAACCCGCCCGGCGCCGGCACCAACATCACCGAGGTCAACAACCGCCAATACGCCAAGAACCTCGTCGTCTGGCTCGCCCGCCACGAGCCGGTCACGACCGCCGGCACCGTGACCGGCGAGCTCAGGAAGTGGCACAAGGTCACCCTCACCTTCGACGGCCCGCCGCGCAGTGAGGGCGGCCCCCTCAACCCCTTCCTCGACTACCGCCTGAACGTCACCTTCTCGAAGGGCGCGCGGAGCCTCGTCGTGCCCGGCTACTTCGCCGCCGATGGCGACGCCGCCAACTCGTCCGCCGACTCGGGCAACAAGTGGCGCGTCCACTTCGCCCCCGACGAGGAGGGCGAATGGACCTACGCGGCGTCCTTGCGGTTTGGCACCGAGGTCGCCGTCAGCGACGCCGCCGACGCGGGCCGGGCCGTCTCCTTCGACGGCGCCACGGGCGCCTTCACCGTCGGCCACACCGACAAGGCCGCGCCCGACCTGCGCGCCAGGGGACGCCTCGACTACGTCGGCGGCCACTACCTCCAGTTCCAGGAGACCGGCGCGTACTTCCTCAAGTGCGGCGCCGACGCGCCCGAGAACTTCCTGGCCTACGCGGACTTCGACGGGGCCTTCAAGAGCGACGGCCACAAGGACAACCTGGTCAAGACGTGGAGCGCCCATGTCGGCGACTGGCAGGCCGGCGACCCCGTGTGGCAGGGCGGCAAGGGCAAGGGCATCGTCGGCGCCGTCAACTACCTCGCCTCCGAGGGCCTCAACGCCTTCTCCTTCCTGACCCTCAACATCAACGGCGACGACCAGAACGTCTTCCCCTACACCGCCTACGGCGAGCGGCACCGCATGGACTGCTCCCGCCTCGACCAGTGGGAGATGGTCCTCGAGCACGGCACCCGGAAGGGCATGTACCTGCATTTCAAGACCCTCGAGACCGAGAACGAGCTGCTCCTCGATGGCGGCGACCTCGGCACCCAGCGCAGGCTCTACTACCGCGAGCTCATCGCACGCTTCGCCCACCATCTCGCCCTCAACTGGAACCTCGGCGAGGAGATCAACAACGCATCCACCGCCCAGAAGAAGGCCTGGGCGCAGTACTTCTGGGACCACGATCCCTACCGCCACCACATCGTGATCCACAACGGCGCCAACCACTACGACCTGCTCGGCACCGGCTCGGAGCTCACCGGCTTCTCCCTCCAGACCAACCAGGCTGACTTCAGCAACGTCCACGGCCAGACCAGGAACTACCTCGACCGCTCCGACGCCGCGGGCAAGCCCTGGGTCGTCGCCTGCGACGAGCCCGGCGACGCCAGCCACGCGCTCCGGCCCGACAACGACGCCGGCAACAGCCACACCGACGGCCGCAAGAACGCCCTCTGGGGCAACCTGATGGCCGGCGGCGCAGGCCTCGAGTTCTACTTCGGCTACGACCACGCCCACTCCGACCTCACCTGTGAGGACTGGCGGAGCCGCGACGCCTTCTGGGACTACTGCCGCTACGCGCTCGAGTTCTTCGACGCCCACCCCATCCCCTTCTGGGAGATGCACAACGACAACACCAAGAGCTCCGCCTCCAACGACTACTGCTTCCTCAAGGCCAGCGAGATCTACCTCGTCTACCTCAAGAACGGCGGCACCACCAGCGTCGATCTCGATGCGGGCATCTACAACGTCAAATGGAAGAGCCCCCGCAGCGGCGCGGGCCTCCGCGACGGCCCCGTCACCACCGTCAGCGGCCCAGGCTCGAAGTCCATCGGCAACCCGCCCGCCGCCACAGGCTCCGACTGGCTCGCCGTCGTCGTCCGCCAGGCCGGCAACGTCGGCGCCCTCGTCCTCGACGAGGACACCTTCGTCGCCGACCGGCTCAACCTCACCGGCCCCGGGCCGCGCGGCGTCACCCTCCGCGGCATCGACTGCGGCGACAACCCGCAGGATGCCTGCGTCGCCATCCAGGTCCACCCCGCCCCGGCCGGCAACGGCTGGCTCCGCCTCGACGGCACCGTCGCCCACGCCGACGGCGCCCAGCCCGAGTACCAACGCGCCCCGACGTGGGCCGGCGTCCGCGTCCGCGGCCTCCTGCCCGACACCGCCTACACCTTCCGCGCCCAGATCCGCAACGCCATCGGCCAGACCTCCGCGCTCGTCGCGCTCAAGACCTGGACGACCAGCCTGGCCTGCGACGTCAACCGTAGCGGCGGCGTCAGCGCGCTCGACTGGGCCTACATCAAGGCCGCCATCCTCCGCGACGTGCTTTCCTGGCCCTGCGACGTGGACGGCGATGGCGACCTCGACGCCGACGACCTCGACCAGGCCGCGGCCGGCGCCCACGCGCCTTGAGCTGTCGGCCTTGACTCGCCCGAGCGCCGGGGCTATGATGCCGGGCGTCCCCGATGCATTCCCCGACAGAGCGAGACGGGAGGATCCCGCGATGAGGGCTGCGCGGATGCCGCGCCCGGTGCCCGTTGTGCTGCTGACGGTCGCGCTGGCCGCGACGGCGGCCGCCGAGACGGGCGTGCTGGTGCTGCGCGACGGGCTGCGGAGCGAGTATGGCTTCTGCCCCGAGGACGAGCGGGGCGGATGGGGCGAGCGCCACCCGTGCCTGCCGCTGTTCCGCGCGGGCGTGCTCGACTACGCCCACCGCTTCGCGCGCTACCTGGCGGACAGCCCGGGCCTGAGGGTGCGGACTCTCGACGTCGAGACGGCGCGCGTCGACCTGCCGCTCGGCGGCATCGGCCTGGTGATCCTCGACGACGTGCGTGCCGACGCCGTCAAGCCCTTCGCGCAGCAGCTCGTCGATTTCGCCGAGCGTGGCGGCGCGCTGATCGTCATCGGCGGCTTCTTCGGGTTCGGCGGCTCCGAGCCCAACGGGCGATTCTCTATGACGAAGAGGCCGTCGGACTACCGTCAGACGGCGCTGGCGCGGGTGCTGCCCGTCGCGATCGCGGCCTCGCCCGACTACGTCGCCGTGCGCAAGCCGACCCTCGCGCTCGACGGCGACGGGCCGCTCGGCGCGGGCATCGACCCTGGCTCGTGGCCGCTCTACGGCTACCACCGCACGAAGGCCAGGACGACGGCGAAGGTGCTCGCGACGATCGACGGCCACCCGCTGGTGGCCTACCACGCGGCGGGCCGCGGCCTGGTCGTCGCCTTCACCGGCTCGGAGCTCGAAACGGCCTACGCGAACTGGAAGGCGGACCCGTGGCCCGACGAGCCCGTCTTCTGGCAGCGCGTGGCCGCTCTCGCGCTCGGCGTGCTCGACGTGCGGGTCGAGTGGCTGGCGGCGCGGGGCCCGAGCGCCGCGCCGCTGCTCCAGGCGCAGTTCACCGTGCTGGGTGCCGCGGCGCGGCAGGTGGACCTCGAGGCGTGGGTCGCGAACGAGCAGGGCGCGCGCTGGGGCGGCGCGCGCAGCGAGCGCTTCCCGCTCACCCCCGGCCAGCACGCCCGCTGGCCCTTCCGCCTCGACCCCGCAGGCTCGCCGCCCGGCACCGTGCTGACGGCCGTCGCGCGCGCCGTGGACCCGCGCCGCGACGGCGCCCTCTACACCGCTCGCGCCCGATGGCCCGTCCGCCGGCCCGAGGGCGCGCCCAAGGCGACCATCGCCGCGCCCGACAGCGTCCGCCGCGGGGCCGACCTCGCGGTCGTGCTCGAGGCCGGCCTCCCGCTCCAGGCCGTCGTGCTGCGCGACGGCACCCCCCTGGCCCGCGCCGAGCTGGCCAAGGGCACGACCCGCCTGACCCTCCGCACGCGCGCGCTGCGACCAGGCCCCTACCTGCTCGCCGCGGTCAACGGCCAGGGCCAGGCCTTCGCCGCGCGACGCGTCCACGTCGCCGACTACGACCCCCACTTCCAGAACCTGCTGTGGTGGGGCCAGGGCGACTTCCCCGACGGCTCGGCCCTGCGCCGCCACCTGGTGCGCGACCTGCTGGCCCACCGCGTCGGGGCCGGCGCGCCGACCGACCTGTGCGAGCGCCACGGCTTCTGGGCCATGCGCACCCTCGGCGGCATCGGCGCGCTCAGCAAGTTCGCCGGCGCCGACAAGAGGCCCGAGGCGCAGTGGACGGACGCCGCCGGCAAGCGCCGCGGGAAGCTGTGCTTCAACGACCCGCTGTTCGCCGAGGCCCTGCCCAAGTGGGCCGACTCGCTGACGCCCGGGCTCGCCAAGCTCCACTCCCTCGGCATCCTCCACATCGAGGACGAGGCCGGCTGCCCCGACTGCTACTGCGAGGACTGCCGCCGCCTGTTCAAGGAGAAACACGGCTACGAGATGCCGCGGCCGCGCAAGGGGGTGGCCCCGTCGCCGGCGTTCCTCGACAAGTGGGTCGCGCGGATGGACTTCAAGCTCGCGACCTTCTCCCGCTACCACAAGGCGGTGCGCGACGCGTTCAAGCAGCGTCTGCCGCACGCGACGGTGCTGACGTCGCTGCCGCAGGGCTTCACGGTGGCGCACGGGGAGACGGTGCTCGACCACCAGCGCCACCTCGACGCCTTCTGGGAGCACACCTACCCTGGGACCGAGCCTCTGGGCGCGGCGCTGGCGGCTCACCGCGTGGAGATGGCGGCGGCGGCGCTCGGGGCGCCGGAGCGGCCCTTCATCCACCTGCTCCAGGGCTTCGACGACGTGGGCCGCGTGCCGAAGATGCCGACGCGGGACTACGTGCGGCTGATCTCGTGGATGGCGCTCAGCCACGGGGCCGACCACCTCGGCTGGTTCGTCTACCGCTGGATGTGGTGGCACCTGCCGGGCACCGAGGCGTGGGACGCCTGCGGCGAGACGGCCGCGCAGCTCGAGCGCCTGGCGCCCACCCTCGCGCGGCTCGCGCCCCACCGCTACCCCATCGCCCTGCTCTACCCGCTGTCGCAGGAGATGGCCGACCACCTGCGGACCCAGACCCCGACCGACGCCGAGCTGCCGCAGCGCGCCGTGTGGACCTGGCGGGTGTGGCACAGCTACGAGGACGCCTACTTCACGCTCAAGCTCGCGGGCCTGCCCGTCGAGCCGCTCTACGAGCAGGGCGTCATGGCCGGCAAGCTGCGCTACGCCGCGATCGTCGTCCCCCACGCCGACTTCCTGCGCCGGGAGGTCGTCGCGGGGCTCCGCAAGTTCATCGACGACGGCGGCGCCGTGTTCCTCGGCGCCTCGTCCAGCCTCAAGCTGCCAGGCGCCACGACGCTGCCCGTGGACTTCCTCACCCTCTTCAACACCTACTTCCCACCAGGCCGCCGCGCCGACTGGCAGACCCAGCGCGTCCGAAGCTACTGGCTGCGACCCGTCCTCGACAAGGGCAGCGCGCTCAGGACACTGCTCGCGCCCTACGCGAAGAACCCCGTCGTGGTCTCCGAGCCCGAGGTGGTGTGGAACCTGCGCGACGGCGGCACGACCAAGTACCTCTTCCTGCTCAACGACAAGACGACGAACCCCATGACGGCGGCGCAGCGCTCGATGCGGGGCCGCTACGCCCACTTCGCCATCCTGCCGATGGCGTACCACCGCGCGCGCGTCGAGGTGTCCGTGCCCTCGCCCGGCCCCGTCTACGACGTCCTGCGCGGCAAGCGCGTCGCCTGGCCCGAGCGCGGCGGCCGGGCCACCTTCGAGGCCGATCTCGAGGGCGGCGGCGCGCGGCTCTACGCCCTGCTGCCCGAGCGCATCCGCTCCGTCCGCGTGGCCACGCGGAAGGCCATCGAGGCCGGCGAGCCGCTGCCGCTGCACGTCGGCGTCTGGGGCCGGGGCCACCTGCTGCGGGGCGTCGTCCCGCTCCGGATCACCCTCGAGGCCGGGGGGCGGACGCGCACCCTCCACGCCGCCACCCGCGCCGGCGAGTGCCACGCCGAGCTGCCCACCGACGTCGAGCTGCCGCCCGGCACGGCACGCCTCACGGCCACCGAGCTGCTCAGCGGCCGCTCCGCCTCACGCCGCCTCCGGCTCCTTCCGCCCAAGCCGCTCCTGACGCCGACGCCATAGCCCGCCGTCGGGCGCCGCCGCCAGCGGCGCGTTGCGGCGGGCCGCGCCATGTTGCCGAGCGGCAACATGGGCACAAGTCCCTGCCGCAGAACCACTTGGGGGCCTCGGCCGCCGCGTCCCCGCCGCGGCATGTTGCCGATCCGCAACACCGCGCGGCGCGGCCCGCCACAATGGC
>CBFDBL010000269.1:0-8044 GCA_965603035.1 uncultured bacterium | reverse complement strand
GCCAGGGCGCGTCGGGGGGCCACTCGCTGATCGCCGCCGCGCGCCGCCACAGCGCCTCGCCAGGCGGGTAGACCGCGTGGGGGCGGAAGCGCAGGATGCCGGTCGGCAGCACCATCACGGTCGGGCGGCGGGCCTCGAGCGCGCCGGCGTGGGCGGCGCAGTCGATGCCGCGCGCGTGGCCCGAGACGACGACCCACCCCTTCGCCGCCAGGGCGCGCGCCACGGCCCGTGCCACGTCGCGCCCGCGGTCCGAGGCGTCGGTCGTGCCCACGATGCCGAAGGTCCGGCGCTCGTCGCTCGGCAGCCGCCCGCGCACGTAGAGCAGCGGCGGGGGGCTGGCCAGCGCGTGCAGCCGGGTCGGGTAGCCCGCGTCGCCGCGGCGCACCGCCCTCGCGCCCTGCGCCCGCAGCCGCGCCACCACCTCGCGGTGCTCGGCGCCGCGACGCGACGTCGCCACCACCCCATCGATCACCAGCCGAGGCACCCGCGCCACCCTCCCCAGCTCCCCGGCCGACGCCCCGAGCACACCCACAGGCGACCGGAAGCGCGCGAGCAGACGCCCCAGGGTCGCCGCGCCCATGCCAGAGACGGCCTGGAGCGCGACCCACGCCGCCAGCTCGCCGTCGCCAGGGGCCGAGCCATGCTCGCCGATGGGATCCCGCATGCGACGATCCTGGCACAGGAGGGCCGGCTGTGGATCAGAGACGCACGAACTCCACCCTGCGGAAGACGTGCGCCTCGAAGACGAAGAGCGCGGCCTCGCACTCGGCCAGCTCCCCGCCCATGTCGTCCAGCGTCCAGTCGGGCACGGCGGACAGGACCGCGGCCTCGATGCTGCCGCCGTGCGAGACGGCGAGCGCGTTGCGGCCCGCGCGCAGGCCGTCGGCCAGCTCGCGGACCCTGGCGAACAGCGCGTTGCCGAAGGCCTCGACCACCAGGTGTGTGGCCGGGATGGCGAGGAAGGCCTCGAGCGTGGTGCAGCCCGTGCGCTCCTGGAGCGCGCGCACGTGGTCGCCGTGGTCGTCGATCGCCTTGGGGAAGGTGCTCAGCTCGTCGAGGATCCTGTAGGAGGTGAAGCCGAAGGCCTCGAGGGTCTCGCGGGCGCGCGGCTTCGGGCTCGCGTAGCAGGCCTGGTAGCGGCCGACCAGGGTCGGCCTCGCCCGCTCGGCCAGTGCGATGCCCTCGGGCGACAGCGAGCCGCCTTCGCCCCGCAGGCTGTGCCGCCGCACCTCGAAGATCTCGGCCATCGCGTCTACCTCTCCTCCTCGTCCTTGCCCGTCAGCGGCTTGCGGAAGAACAGCCAGTCCTCCGACGCGGTCACCAGCTCCCAGCCCTCGCGGCCGTAGCGGTTGACCACGCTCTCGCTTCGCGTGCGGAGCACCGCGTACTGCCATCGCTCGGCCGGCTGGAGCGCCTCGATCACCGGCTGGGTCGCCTCGGCGTAGGCCGCGAAGCTCTCGGTCAGCGACTTGACCTGGCCCTGGACATCCTTGAGCGCGGCCGTCGCCTTCGCGACGTCGCCGCGCAGCCCATCGGCGTCGGCCACGGCCACGCGCACCGCGGCCGTCTCCGCGCGCAGACGCGCGATCTCCTTCGTGATCGGGCTCAGATCGATCACCGCGCCCACCTGGCCGCCCGCCGCCGGCTCCGCCTCCTGCGCCCCCGTCGGCGCCACCGACAGCGCCACCGCCGCACCGATCAGGCCCGACGCCACTACGGTCACCAGCAGCCTGTTCACCGATCTTCTCCTTCCAACGGCCTGCTCCGCGGATGCCCCGTGCTCCCGGGATTATAGTCCGCCGCGATCGGGGAGTCAACGCGCCGCTCCCGCCCCAGTACGACCCACTTCCCTGCGCTCCCCCCCAGCACCAGCCCCGGCCCGCCCACAGCCTCCATCCCCCGGCGCCCCCTGCCACGCCCGCGTCGTCCCGTCGGAGCTCTCGCACAGCCACCGCCGCCAGCACTGCCCCCAGCATCGCGCCTGCCGCGCCGATCCCACACCTGACCAAGTGTGGCATCTTCCCGTCCCCGGCAGCGGCCCACGCAGCGGCCCCTATCGCGCTCCTGAACCCTACTGCCGCACGCCTCCCACACAGGGCCCCCATCGCCGCGCGGCCCGCAACGAAGATCCCACACTTGGCCAAGTGTGGGATCGTCGCGGCGCCCCCACAAGCTCGCGCAACGGAGCAATGGCCCTCCCACGCTCGCCCCGCGCACACCTCGCGACGACCCGCCACCGCGGCGCGACGCGCATCTCCTGGTGTCCACACTTGGCCAAGTGTGGGATCCTTGGGTCGCCTCCACAACCTACCGAAACCGAGTTCCAGCCCTCCCGAGCTCGGCCCGATCACAACTCCGAGCTACCCCGCGCGCCGCTGGCTCGGGCATACTGCGGTGTCCACACCTGACCAAGTGTGGCATCTTCCCGTCGCCGGCACAGGGCCACCCACCGGGGGCCATTTCACTGCTGACCCCTACTGGCGCACCGCTCCCGCACAGGCCTCCCATCGCCGCGCGGCCCGCAACGAAGATCCCACACTTGGCCAAGTGTGGGATCTTCGCGCTGCCCCCACAAGCTCGCGCAACGGAGCAATGGCCCTCCCACGCTAGCCCCGCGCACACGTCGGGACGACCCTGCACCGCGGCGGCACGCGCATCTCCTGCTGCCCACACTTGGCCAAGTGTGGGATCTTCGTGTCGGGCGCCGACGGGGCGGGGACTGCCTGAGTGCTCTCGAGCTGGGGGGCGGCGACATGGCCGTGGGCCCTGCGGCCGTGGCTCGTCGCGGGCTTCCCGGGGCGGGCACTGCCGCTCCTGAATGGCCTCGGCGCTGCCCCTGGGCCAATGGCCGCGCGGTGACGTCCCGGCCGTGGCAGGAACCGCTTCGGGCTGCGTGTGGGTCGTGGAGCCGATTCCGGCGCTGCGGGGTCGCGACGCATCCACCGATCGGCCCGCAATCTGTCGCCCTGGCGCCGGCGCCCATCGCTCGTTCCCGCCTGCGGAGGGCTTCTGCCGCGGGCCGCTCGCGGCGGGGCCGGCAGGGCAGGCGGCGGGCGGCGGCGCGATCCGCGTGGAATGGCCGAACGGCGGCGGATTTCGCCATCTGCCGTGCCTGAGCGCGCCCGAGGCCATCTTGACTTGCCGCCGCAGAAGCGCTATAATCGCCGCGACGGGGACGCGACGCCCCGCGCGGGACGGGCTCAGCGTACTGGAGTACGGCACTGGACGTCTACGAGCTGATGGTGGAGACGGAGTTCGCGGCCGCCCACCGCCTCCGGGAGTACGACGGCAATTGCGAACGCCTCCACGGCCACAACTGGAAGATCGATGTGGTGCTGCGCGGCGAGGCCCTCGACAGGCTCGGGATGGTCATGGATTTCCGCGAGGCGAAGCGTCTGCTCGGCGAGGTGGTCGCCGAGCTCGACCATACGTGCCTCAACGACCTCGAGGCCTTCCAGGCGCAGAACCCGACGACCGAGAACATCGCCCGCATCCTCTACGAGACCCTGGCGGCCAGGCTCCCCGATGGCGTCGCCGTCGCCAAGGTCACTGCCTGGGAGTCCGACCATTGCGGGGTCAGCTACACCCAAGCCCCCTGACGCCTGCCACCGAGCGCGACGTCGTGCTCCAGGTGGCGCTCGACTTCCTGAACGCGAGCCAGGCCCTCCGCGTGGCCCGCGAGGCCGTCGAGGGCGGCGCCGACTGGCTCGAGGCGGGCACCCCGCTCATCAAGAGCGAGGGGCTCGACGTCGTGCGCCAGCTCCGCGCTGAGTTCCCCCGCCTGCCCATCGTGGCCGATCTGAAGACGATGGACGCGGGCCGGGTGGAGATCGAGGCGGCGGCGAACGCCGGGGCGACGATCGCCACGATCCTGGGGCTGGCGCCGGACAGCAGCATCCAGGAGTTCATCAAGGCGGGGGCGCAGTACGGCTGCCAGGTGGCCGTGGACCTTCTCGGCTGCCCGGCGCCGGTCGAGCGAGCCAAGGCGGTGGCCGAGTGGGGCGCCGCGGTCGTGGGCGTGCACTGTGCCATCGACGACCAGATGCGCGGGCGCGACCCCTTCGCGACGCTCCGCCGCGTGGCCGAGGCCGTCGCCATCCCGGTGTCGGTCGCCGGCGGCATCAACTCGGAGACGATCGTCCAGGCCGTGGAGGCCGGTGCCTGCGTCGCCATCGTGGGCGGCGCGATCATCAAGAGCGCGGACGCCCGCGCCGCGACCGACGCGATCAAGCAGGCGATCGCCACGGGACGGGCCACCCGCTCGGACCTCTATCACCGCGCGACCGACGCCTCGGTCCGCGAGACCCTCGCGAAGGTCTCGACCGCCAACCTCTCGGACGGCAACCACCACGCCGCCGGCATCGTGGGCCTGCGCCCCGTGTGGCCCGGCAGCAAGATGGTCGGCACGGCGCTCACCGTGCGCACCGCTCCGGGCGACTTCGCGAAGCCGGTCGAGGCGATAGACCAGGCAGCCCCGGGCGACGTGATCGTGGTGGACGCCGGCGGGCGTCCGCCGGCGGTGTGGGGCGAGCTGGCGACCGAGAGCTGCCTCCAGCGCGGGGTGGCCGGGATCGCCGTGGACGGCGCCGTGCGGGACACCGAGCACATCGTCGAGATGCGCTTCCCGTGCTTCGCGCGGCACGTGTGCCCGGCGGCGGGGTACCCGAAGGGCTACGGCGAGATCGGGGCCGCCGTCGGCATCGAGGGCATCACCATCCACACCGGCGACTGGATTGTCGGCGACGATGACGGTATCATGGTGTTGCCGAAGGCGCGCGCCGCCGAGATGGCCAACCGCGCCATGGACGTGCTCGAGCGCGAGAACCGCGTGCGAGCCGAGATCCGCTCGGGCAAGACGACCCTCGGCGAGGTGCTCGAGCTCCAGCGCTGGGAAAAGCGGTAGCAAGGGGCCGCACGATGAGCCAGATCATGTGTGCCTGCGGCAAGCATGTCGCCACCATACACGTCACCGAGATCATCGACGGCGAGAAGCGCGAGCTCCACCTGTGCGAGGAGTGCGCCAAGAAGAAAAAGGTCCTGTTCCCCCAGCAGCACATGCTGGACCTCGGGGACCTGCTCAGCGGCCTGATCGACGCGTCCGGCCACGGCGACGTCGAGCGGCTCGACGCCATGGAATGCCCCCGCTGCGGCATGACCTTCGCCGGGTTCCGGGCCCACGGGCGCTTCGGCTGCCCCGACGACTACGAGGTGTTCCGCGAGGGGGTGGACCCCCTGCTCGAGCGCATGCACGGGACGACTCAGCACCGCGGCAAGGCGCCCGCGCAGGCGGTCGCCCCCGACCCCACGGCCAGGCTCCAGGGCCTCCGCACGGAGCTGGAGGCCGCCGTGCGCGAGGAAGCCTACGAGCGCGCGGCGCAGATCCGCGACGAGATCTACGCGCTGAAGAAGGAAGCGGGCGATGCAACCCAGTGACCTCGCCAGCCGGGCCGGCGAGTGGCTCCGCGGCACCGGCCCCCACAGCGACATCGTCATCAGCACGCGCATCCGGCTGGCCCGCAACGTCGGCGGCTACCCCTTCACCACGCGCCTCGGCCCCGCCCAGCAGGCCGAGCTCAGCGAGCGCCTCCGCGTCCACATCGTGGACGGCGCGCTCGTGCCGGAGACCCACTACTTCCACCTCAACGTCGTCCGCGAGCTCGAGCGCCGCCTGCTGGTCGAGCGGCACCTGATCTCGCGGGAGCACGAGGAGGCCTCGGGCGACCGCGGCGTCGTCGTCGAGCGCCGCGAGGCCATCGCCATCATGATCAACGAGGAGGACCACCTGCGCATCCAGGTCCTCCGCTCCGGCTTCGAGCTCGACGACGCCTGGGTCACCATCAACGGCATCGACACCGCCATCGGCGATCGCGTCGGCTACGCCTACAGCGAGCGCCTCGGCTTCCTCACCGCCTGCCCCACCAACGTCGGCACCGGCATGCGGGTGTCCGTCATGCTCCACCTGCCCGCCCTCGAGATGACCAAGCAGCTCGAGAAGGTCTTCCACGCCGTCGTCAAGATCAACCTCGCGGTCCGGGGGCTCTACGGCGAGGGCACGCAGGCGGCAGGCAACTTCTACCAGATTTCCAACCAGATCACGCTCGGCAAGAGCGAGGAAGGGATCATCAAGGAGATCCGCGGGACGATCCCGCAGATCGTGCAGTACGAGCAGCGCGCGCGCGACATCCTCATGGAGCAGAACCGCCAGCAGCTCGAGGACCGCGTCTGGCGCGCCTACGCCATGCTCAAGGCCGCGCGCATCATCTCCTCGGGCGAGACCATGGCCCTGCTCTCGCACCTGCGCCTCGGCATCAACCTCGGCATCATCGAGGACGTGGACATCCACGGGATCAACCAGTTGTTCGTCAGGACACTCCCCGCCCACCTCCAGATCCTGGAGGGACGCGAGCTCAACGCCCAGGCACGCGACGTTGCCCGAGCCGCGCTCATCCGCAGAAACCTCGGAGAGCTCTAGATGTTTGACCGCTTCACCGAACGCGCCCGCAAGGTCATGAGCCTCGCACGCCTCGAGGCCCAGCGCTTCTACCACGACTACGTCGGCACCGAGCACATCCTGCTCGCCCTCGTCAAGGAGGGCACCGGGGTGGCCGCCGTGGTCCTCAAGAAGATGGGCGTGGACCTCAAGTCGATCCGCGACGAGATCGAGCGGACCGTCGAGCGGGGCCCCCAGCCCGTCTCGCAGAACCAGCAGCTCCCCTACACCCCCAGGGCCAAGAAGGTGCTCGAGCTCTCCCTCGAGGAGGCCCGGAACCTCGGCCACCACTACATCGGCACCGAGCACCTGCTCCTCGGCCTCCTGCGCGAGCACGACGGCTACGCCGCACAAGCCCTCATGAACCTCGGCCTCAAGCTCGAGGACGTCCGCGAGGAGGTCCACAACTTCCTCGGCTCCGACTTCCAGCCCGACCACCAGGAGCGGCCCTCCAAGAAGACCAAGAGCGACACCCCGGCGCTCGACAGCTTCGGCCGCGACCTCACCGAGCTGGCCCGCGAGGGCAAGCTCGACCCCGTCATCGGCCGCCGCCGCGAGATCGAGCGGGTCACCCAGATCCTCTCGCGGCGCACCAAGAACAACCCCGTGCTGCTCGGCGAGGCCGGCGTCGGCAAGACGGCCATCGTCGAGGGCTTCGCCCAGCAGCTCGTGGCCGGCAGCGTGCCCGAGATGCTCCGCGACCGCCGCATCGTCGTGCTCGACCTCGCGCTCATGGTCGCGGGCACGAAGTACCGCGGCCAGTTCGAGGAGCGCATCAAGGCCGTCATGAACGAGGTCCGCAAGGCCGCCAACGTCATCCTCTTCATCGACGAGCTCCACACCCTCGTCGGCGCCGGCGGCGCCGAGGGCGCCATCGACGCCTCCAACGTCCTCAAGCCCGCCCTCTCGCGCGGCGAGATCCAGTGCATCGGCGCCACCACGCTCGACGAGTACCGCAAGTACGTCGAGAAGGACGGCGCCCTCGAGCGCCGCTTCCAGACCATCATGGTCGACCCCCCCTCCAAGAGCGAGACCCTCTCCATCCTCAAGGGCCTCCGCGACCGCTACGAGGCCCACCACCGCGTCCACTACACCGACCCCGCGCTCCGGCTCGCCGTGGACCTCTCGAGCCGCTACATCACCGGCCGCTACCTGCCCGACAAGGCGATCGACGTGATGGACGAGGCGGGCGCGCGGGTCCGCATCGCCGCCACCACGAAGCCGCCCGACCTCCAGCAGCTCGAGGCCCAGATCCAGCGCCTCAACGAGGAGAAGGACACGGCCGTCCAGCAGCAGCAGTTCGAGCGCGCCGCCAAGATCCGCGACCGCGCCGACCGGCTCCAGGAGGAGCGCCGCCGCACCCTCCAGGAGTGGCGCGAGAGCGCCCAGGAGGCCGAGGGCGTGGTCGACGAGGAGATCATCGCCGAGGTCGTCTCCTCGATGACCGGCATCCCGCTCACCCGCCTCGAGAGCGAGGAAGCCAAGCGCCTGCTCGGCATGGAGGAGCAGGTCCACCAGCGCGTCGTCAGCCAGGACGAGGCCATCCACGCCGTC
>CBFDBL010000268.1:0-8044 GCA_965603035.1 uncultured bacterium | reverse complement strand
TAGCGCTCACCCCTTGTCGTTGCCTGGCATGTCGTTGTGGCGTCCACGACAAAACTTGGTGAGAAATGCGGGCTAGGCGTCGGGCGGGTCCTCGGCCTGGAGCAGGCGGTACTCGATGCTGTCGATGAGCGCCTGCCAGGAGGCCTCGATGATGTTCTCGCTGACGCCGACGGTGCCCCAGACCTGGTCGCCGTCGGTGGACTCGATGACGACGCAGGTGCGTGCGGCGGTGGCGGCGCGGGGGTTGACGATGCGGACCTTGAAGTCGACGAGGCGGACCTGCTCGAGCTCGGGGTAGAAGTCCTCGAGGGCCTTGCGGAGGGCGACGTCGAGCGCGTGGACGGGGCCGTCGCCCTCGCCGACGGTGAGTCGGCTGCGGCCGCCGACGCGGAGCTTGACGGTGGCCTCGCTGATGGGCTCGCGGTCGCCGCCGCGGCGCTCGACGATGACGCGGAAGCCCTGGAGCTCGAAGAACTGCTTGCGTGTGCCGAGCATCTTGCGGACGAGCAGCGCGAAGCTGGCGTCGGCGGACTCGAACTCGTAGCCCTCGTGCTCGAGGTCCTGGACGGCTTCGAGGATCTTGCGGCCCATCTCGCGGTCGATGCGGCCGTCGAGCTTGCGGGCCTTGGTAAGGACGGCGGCGGTGCCGCTCAGCTCGGAGATGAGGATGCGCCGCTCGTTGCCCACCTGCTCGGGGCGCACGTGCTCGTAGGTGAGCGGGTTCTTCTCCATGGCGTCCACATGGAGGCCGCCCTTGTGGGCGAAGGAGTTGTGGCCGACGTAGGGCTGGCGCTGTGGCGGCGACAGGTTGGCGATGCTGTAGACGAAGCGCGAGATGCCGGTCACGTGCTCGATGGCGCCAGGCGTGAGGACCTCGCAGCCCATCTTGAGGGCGAGGCTGGGCAGCACGACGCACAGGTCGGCGTTGCCGCAGCGCTCGCCGATGCCGTTGACGGTGCCCTGGACGTGGTCGCAGCCCTGCTCGACGGCGGCGAGGCTGTTGGCGACGGCGAGGCCGGCGTCGTCGTGGACGTGGATGCCGAGGGAGGTGGTGATCCGGGGGCGGACGGCGGCGACGATCTCGCGGAGGCGGGTAGTCAGGGTGCCGCCGTTGGTGTCGCACAGCACGATGGTGTCGGAGCCAGCCTCCTGCGCCGCGAGCAGGGTGGCGAGGGCGTAGTCGGGGTCGTGGCCGTAGCCGTCGAAGAAGTGCTCGGCGTCGAAGAAGACGGTCCGGCCCTGGGTCTTGAGCCAGGCCACCGAGTCGCGGATCATGGCGAGGTTCTCGTCGGGCGAGCAGCGGAGCACGTCGGCGACGTGGAGGCCCCAGCTCTTGCCGACGATGGTGACCACCTCGGTGCCGGCGCCGAGCAGCGCCTGGAGGCCGGCGTCGTCCTCGGCGGCGGCGTGGGCCCTGCGGGTGCTGCCGAAGGCGGCGACCTTGGCGCGGCGGAGCGGCTTGTTGCGGATCGCCTCGAAGAACGCCGCGTCCTTGGGGGTGGCCAGGGGGTAGCCGCCCTCGATGTAGTCCACGCCGAAGTCGTCGAGGCGCCGGGCGATGGCGACCTTGTCCACGAGCGAGAAGGCCACGCTCTCGGCCTGGGCGCCGTCGCGCAGAGTCGTGTCGTAGATGGCGATGCGTCTCACCGAAGCAGTCCCTCGGGCGGGCCGGTCACTTCAGGAACATCTCGACGCTGACGTCCTTGACCAGGCCGGAGTGCCAGTCGGCGAACAGCAGGCCTGCGGTGTGGCCGCTGTGGACGCGCTGGTCGGGGGCTCCGAGCGCCTCGCTGCCGCGGATCTGGGGCATGCCCCACTGGCCCTCGTCGGTGTAGAAGCGGTCGTGGTTGGCGTCGGCGACGACGCCGATGGCGGCAGGCTTGTCGATGCGGGTGTAGCGCTTGCCATAGACGCCGTCGGAGATGCCGTAGTTGATGGGGAACTGGATCCCGCGGTCGGGGTTGCTCTCGTAGACGGGGAGTCGCGCCGGGCAGAGGAAGATCTGGCGGTCGGGGGTGTAGGGCAGGGCCACGGACGTCCAGTCGCGCCGGTCGCTGGGCGAGGCCTGCGAGTCCCGCTGGTAGATGGGGAACCGCATGGCGTTGTCCTTGAGGTAGCTCATCATGGCGGCGCCGATCTGGCGGAGGTTGGACACGCATTGCACGCCCCTGGCCTGCTTGACGGCGAGGCTCACGAAGGGCGCGACGAGCGCGGCGAGGATCATGATGATGGCGATGACGACCAGCAGCTCGATGATCGTGAAGGCCTGGCGCGTGGGGCGCGTGTGGGTCGTGCGGCTCATTGCAGCACCTCCGGGTTGACGATGTTCGGCGGCCGCCTGCCGTCGAGCATGGCGACGAGGTTCGTTGCCGCGAGGGTAGCCATCCTGGTGCGCGTGCCGACGGTGGCACTGCCCAGGTGGGGCGGGACGACCGCGTTGGGCAGCTCGGCGAGCCCGGGCGCGAGCGCCGGCTCGTCCTCGAACACGTCGAGGCCGGCCCCGGCGATCTCGCCCGCGCGCAGCGCCTCCACCAGAGCAGCCTCGTCGATGACGGGGCCGCGCGATGTGTTCACCAGGTACGCCGTCGGCTTCATACGGCTCAGCTCGCGCGCGCCGATGAGGTGGCGCGTCGTCTCGTCGAGGTTCACGTGCACGCACACGAAGTCCGACTCGGCGAGCAGGGTCTCGAGCCCCACCCGCTGGGCGCCGACGGCCTGCTCGAGCGCCTCGTTCTGCACCCTGTCGAAGTAGAGGACTCGCATGCGGAAGCCGCGCGAGCGGAGGGCCACGGCGGTGCCGATGCGGCCGGCGCCGATGATGCCGAGGGTGTGGCCGCTGATGTCGCCGCCGAGCAGGAGCATGGGCGCCCAGCCGCGGAACTCGCCGGCGCGGGTGTAGCGGTCGCCCTCGGCGATGCGGCGGGCCGTGGCCATGAGCAAGGCCCAGGTCAGGTCGGCCGTCGCGTCGGTCAGCACGCCGGGCGTGTTGGTCACCGCGATGCCGCGCGCCGTCGCCGCCGCCACGTCGATGTTGTTGTAGCCCACCGCGTAGTTCGCGAAGATCCGGCAGCCCGCCGCCGCGTCGAGCGCCTCGGCGTCGATCGCGTCGGTCAGCAGGCACAGCACCCCGTCGCGGCCCCGCACCGCCGCGAGCAGCTCCTCGCGCGTCAGCACGCGGTCGTCGGGGTTCACGTCCACCGTGGCGACGGCCTCGGCCACCGTGTCGATGCCCGGCCTCGGGATCTCGCGCGTGATGTACACACTGGCGTCGATCTTCGACACCCGGCGCGTCCTTTCTGGCTGCCGATGTCCCTGTCAGGCGGCCATGTCGTCATTCTAGCCATACACGCGGGGGGAGTCAAGAACGGGAGGGGAGGAGGAGGACGATCGAGGACGCGCAGCCACGGCCCCCCGGATCTGGGGTCAGGCTCAGGGGGTGGGGTCGGGCTTGCGGGCGGGCTGGGGCTTCGTGGCGGGTCGGAGGATGAGAGTGGCCTTGGCGGCCTGGGCAGGTGCGGCCTTGAGGTCGATGGCGAGGCTGCCGTAGGTGCCGACGTGCCTGGGGTGGAGGTCGATGACGCTGGCGGTGTCGCCGAGGAGGCCGATGAGCCACTGCTCGCTGTCGGCGAGGTAGACCATGCGGTTCTTGTCGTCGTGTGCTGGGAAGAGGAAGGAGCCGTAGAAGACCCAGGGGGTGGCGGCGATGTGCTGCTTGGTCTTGAGGTCGACGATCAGCTCGCGGGGCTCGACGGTCACGGCCTTGCCGTCGCGCTCGAAGCGGATGCGGATGTCGACGGGGTCGCCCTCGCGCAGGATCTTGCCAGGGTCCTTCCTGTCGCGGACGCGCGGCTTGAGGCCGATGGCGAGCAGGGCCGTGTGGAGCACGCTCGGCTTGCAGGGCGAGGAGATCATGCTCTCGTAGTCGCGGAGCTGGTTCTGGCAGGCGAGCAGCTCGAGCGGGTACTCGCCGACGCAGAAGGTGCCGTCGATCTCGATGGTCCTGCTCTTGACGTCGAGCCGGAGGTTGGGCAGCGTGGGCGCGGGCTTGGCCGCTTCCCCTCCACGGGCCGAAAGCGCGGCGGCGAGGCACAGGACGGGCAGGCATCGGTGGATCATTGCGGGTTCCTGTCGAACGTGCTGCACAGCGTGTGCGTCGAGCCTCCCTATCTTACCCCTGGCGGCTCGGGACATCAAGCGGGTGGCTGGGGGCTATTGGCGCAGGCGCTCGAGGAGCTGGTCGAGGAAGGGCTCGAGCTCGGCGCGGCGCCGGGTGTCCTGGAGCTTGCCGACGGCGGTCTTCATGCGGGCGACGACGCCGCGTAGGCGGCGGCGGCCCTGCTGTCCGCCTGCGTAGGCGGGCGGGCGGTGCAGGGCGAGGCTGACGGCGCGGGCCGCGTCCTCGTAGCGGCCGAGGCGGGCGAGGGTGTCGCAGAGGCCGTGGAGGACGGGGGCGTAGCGCTCGGGGCGCGCGTCGTAGAGGCGCTTGAGCAGGGCGTAGGCCTCGAGGGCGCGCTCGTAGCGGTCGCGGCGGGCGGCGTCGAGGTAGCAGGCGGCGAGGGTCTGCTTGGCCTCGATGTGCTGCGCGGTGTGGGCTGGCCGGCCGCTGGGTCGGGGGCCGTGGCGGCGTTGGCCCCACTCGTCGAGCCGCTGGCGCCAGTCGCGGCGCTGCCGCCCGAGCGCCTCGTCGAGCTGGTCGTCGATGGGCTCGAGGACGCCGACGGCCTCGCGATGCTTGCCGAGCGCGTGGAGGGCGACGCCGAGGGTGATGCGGATACCGAGGAGCCCGGGCGCGGCGCGCGGGTCGGCTCCGAAGCGCTCGACGGCGTGGGGCGCGAGTCGGGCGATGGCGCGCCAGTCGGCGCTCTTGGGCTCGTGGGTGCGGGCCTTGAGGCGCGAGAGCACGTAGGCGTAGGTGCGGACGGGCTGGTCGGGCTCGGCGTCGAGCAGCTCGAGGTAGAAGGCGAGGCCGCGGTCGCGGCAGCGCCGGGCGCGGGCGGCGTCGGTGGCGGCGAGCCGCTGGGCGGCCGAGAGGCAGGCGCGGGCGGCCAGGGCCGCCGCGGCGCCGCGGTGGGCGAAGCCCTTGGCCTGGCGGAGGGTCTGCCAGGCGTCGTCGATCGCGTGCAGCAGCGGGTCGATGCGCTCGGGGCGGGCCTCGGGCACGAGCGCGCAGGCGGCCCGCAGGCGATGGAAGAGGATGAGGGGCAGGCGGGTGGCCTGCTCGACGTCGGGGAAGCGGCGGGGCAGGTCGGCGGTGAGCGCGAGCACGCGGTCGGGCTCCCTCGCGGGGTGGCGGAGATAGACGTCGCTGTGGGTCGCGAGGGCGGCGGCGACGATCTCGAGCAGTTGGCGCCGGGCGTCGGCCTCGCCCCGCTCGGCGAGCTCGCGGCGGCGCGCGGGATAGAGGGCGTAGAGCTTGCCGAAGGCTGCCTCCATGGCGCGCAGCGCATCGGGACGGCTGGGGCCGGGGTGTGGGCGCTCGACGGGCTCGAGTGCGAGCGCTCGCCAGGTGGCGGCGGTCTCGTAGAGCGCGTGGGGGTAGGCCTCCTGCTCGGGCCGGACCTCGGCCAGCACGTCGAGCGCCTGGCGGAGCTTGCCGTCCTGGCGCAGGCGGACGGCCCTGCGGACCGCGACGGCTCCCGTGCCCGGGCGGAGTGCGTCGGCCTGCTCCTGCACCCATTCGAGGAATCGGCGCGAGAGGGGGCTCGCCTGCTCCTGGTGCATGGCGGCGGCGACGCCGATGGCGGACGCGACGGGATCGCGCTCCCGGCTGACCGCGTTGGGGAACCAGCGGGCGACGGCGAGGTAGGCGTAGGCCGCCTCCCGCGTCATCGCGGCGGCGTGGTAGCAGGTCGCGAGGTCGAGCCACAGCTTGCGCTTCTCGGCCGGCGCGAGCTGGTCGCGGGCGAGCAGCGTCTGCTGCGAGGCGATCTGGCTGAGGAAGCCTGCCGCGGCGCGGTAGTCCTCGGCGTCGAGCGCGGCGGCGTACTGCTGCCAGAGCAGCTCGGGCGGCGCGGGCCGATGCGCCTCCTCGAGCCAGCGGAGGAGAAGCGGCGTGTAGCGGGGGGCGACGTAGCGCTGGACGCGGAGCACGCCGGTGGCGGTCGTGCAGGCGTGGCCGTAGGCACGGCGGACCTCGGCGCGGGGCTTGCGCGCATCGGCGGCCTGTTTGCCCAGGAGTGCGAAGGCTTCGGCCTGGATGAGCAGGGCGCGCGCGGCGCCGCGGCGCGCGACCTCGTCGTGGCTCTCCTCGGGCAGCGCGTCGAGCACGGTCGCGATGAGGGTGGCCGTGCGCTGCTCGGGGTCCCACGCGCCGTCGGAGAGGACGGCGAGCAGCGCGTCGATGACGGCGACGGCGTCGGCCGGCTTCCTCTGGCGCAGGAGCACGCCGGCCTCGAGCTCGGCGGCCTCGCAGGGGATGCGGCTGTATCGGGCGAAGCTGACGCGCTTGCGCCAGACCTCGGACAGGCGCTCGAGCGCCTCGGCGTCGTGCGCGGGGCCTTGCTCGAGCAGGCATCGGGCGAGCTCGAGGTTGGCCTGGACGGCGCCGGGTGTGCCGGGGAACTCGAGCAGGAGGCTGCGGAGGTCCTTCTCGGCGGCGGCCAGCGGCGGCTGCCAGTCCTTCGCCGCGGCCTTGGCCTGTTTGCGCGAGGCGGCGAAGCGGCGGCGCGCGATGCTGCGCTCGAGGCGAACGCGGAAGTGCCGCTCGCGGGCGACGCGGAGCCGTCGGCGCCACGCGCGGCGGAGGGCCTCGTCGCCCTGCGGCTCGATGCTGCGGAGGCGCGCGACGGCCTTGCCCTGGCCGTCGGCGGCGCGGCCGAAGTCGGCGACGGCGGTGCGGTGGAGCTCGTCGGCGCGCCTGGCGAGGGCGGGCCGGTCGGCGTCGGGCGTGCGCGCGGCGTCGCGCTGGCGGGCGACGGCCTCGGCCATGGCCAGCGAGATGCGGCACAGGGCGAGCTGGGCCTCGAGCCGCGCGTCGGCGTAGTCGGGCTTCGCCTGGATGGCGGGGTAGCCGAGGAACCTGCGGTAGCGGGCGCGGGCCTGGTCGAGGGCGTCGAGGAAGGGCTGGAGCCCGCGCTCGCGGGCGCGCTGGGGCGCGAGGTCGGCGTAGTGGGTGGCGAGCCGGCGGTTCAGGAAGGCCCGCTCGATGCCCACGATGCGCTCGTCGGCGTCCAGACGCGCGACCACCCGCTCGGCGATGTCGTCGAACTGACGTGTCGCGAGCGCCTGGACGAAGAGCACCTGCCGTTCCCACGTCCACCGTGGCCGCTCGGCAGCGGCGGCGCCGGCAACACCCGTGCAGGAACTGAGCAGGACGGACGCCCAAGCGGCGAGCGGGAGGAATGCGACTAGCGGGCCGCTGCACCGTGCCATGGCCTCGTCTCCTGTGCGTGCTTCCTGGGGCTTGTCTCCCACAAGCCGTGCTCGACGGCGCGGACGCCGAACTCGAGGTCCCAGATGCGTATCTCGTCCTCCCGGCACCAGTCGAGGATCTTGCGGACGTGGCGGAAGGCGACACGCTCGTCCGCCCAGATCATCACGGTGCGGTCGCTCGTGCCCGTGTCAGGGTTGCGGCTCAGGCGTGCCTCGATCGACAGCGCGTCGTGGATCCACTTGTCGCGGCGCGGCTCGCCGCCGACGAACAGGGCGCCCTCGCGAGTGATGTAGATGATGAGGCGGCACGGGTCAGCGACCTCATCCGGCAACGAACTGGCAACCGAAGGAAGCCAGAGGCCGGGCGGCTCGTCGATGCTCACCCGTTGCGGCTGCGCCATCTGGTCGAGCGCGTACAGGAAGAAGATCAGGAAGAACGCGTCGGCGAGCGGCACGAGGTTGGGCCGGCTCGCCTTCGGCGCCAGGTTGCGGGCAGGGATGCGCATGGCGCTGCTCGACGGGTCGCGGTCGCCGCGACGCTCTTGGGTCGGTGGTCTTACTGCCGCTCTCCCTCGCCCCTGACCTCTCCGGCGGGGAGAGGGGGTCGAGTCTCGCCCTTTCTACTTCCTGAAGCTGATCTTCTCGAAGCGGAGCTGGTTGAGGTAGTCGAGGA
>CBFDBL010000267.1:0-8052 GCA_965603035.1 uncultured bacterium | reverse complement strand
GACGGCGCGGACGCCGGCCTCGGCGCAGGCGATGGTCGCGGGCGCGTGCAGGTGGGGCCAGAGGGCGACGGACACGACGTCGGGCTTCTCGGCGGCCAGCATCTCGCGGTAGTCGGCGTAGAGCCGCTCGTCGCCGGAGCCGTACTGCTTGCGGAAGGCCTCGGCGTTCTCGGGCACGATATCGCAGAAGGCGACGAAGCGGACGCCCTGGGCGGCCTGGTAGCCCGCCGCGTGCTTGTGCCCGATGCCGCAGCCGGTCCGCTGCTCGCCGGTGCGTCCACACCCGATGATCGCCACGGTCAGCTCAGCCACAGTTCGCATCCTCCTGTCACACGCCTCCCGGGTCGGGAGCCTTGATCTTGCCCGCCGCCCGCGTCTTGTCAAGTGCCCTCCCGACCTGCGGCGACGTCGCGGGGGGGTTGACCGCCGCGGCGCCCGGCGCTACACTCCGCCACACCACCCGACAGGAGGAGCCTGCCATGGCCGAGACCGTCGTCGCGACCCAGCTCTACGGCTGGACCCAGCCGATCAACTTCCCCGGCCAGCCGCCGCTGCTCGAGCGGCTCGACGAGGCCTTCGCCGCGATCCGCCGCGCCGGCTTCGAGCACGTCGAGCACGGGGTGGACCTGGCCGCCGACGCGACGTTCCTGGCCGCGCTCGAGCGCCACGGGCTCGGGTTCCCCGCGGCCTACAGCGGCGGCACGTTCCACACCGAGGCCGACGCCGAGGCCTCCATCGCCAGGATCGTCGCCGCTGCCACCACCGCCCGCGAGGCCGGCGTCACCGTCGTCAACTGCAATCCCGCCCCGAAGGCCGGCGGCGAGGAGAAGACCGACGCCGAGCTCGAGCTCCAGGCCGCCATGCTCGACCGCTGCGGCGCCGAGCTCCGCAGCCTCGGCATCCGCTTCGCACTCCACAACCACACCCCCGCCATGCGCTCCGCCGCGCGCGAAGTCCACTCCAACCTGCGCCGCACCGACCCCGCCAACGTGTGGCTCAACGCCGACGTCGAGTGGATCCGACACGGCGGCGGCCACCCCATCGCCTTCCTCGAGGACTACGGCGACCGGACCGCCTCGCTCCACGTGCGCGACGCCGTCGGCACCCAGTGGGTCCAGGCGCTCGGGGACGGCGACCTCGACTTCGCCGCCGTCGCGGCCGTCCTGCGCCGCAAGGGGTTCGCCGGCCCCATCTCGGTCGAGATCGCCGTCGACCCCGCCACCGAGGTCACCCGCTCGTTCGAGGAGAACCACCGGCTCAGCCGCGAGCTGGTCCGCCGCGTCTTCGGCGTCTGAGCGGCTGGCCGCGCTCGTCCGCGGCGCCTGCGCCACGGCCGCGGCGGCGGTTTGAAGGCCTGCGCGACATCTGGTATACTTGCGAGGGTGCAGCGACACCTCCCCGCATCCCTTGGGACGCGCGATGAAGCGGGTAGCGATCCTGGGCTCCACGGGCTCGATCGGGACGAGCGCGCTCGACGTGCTGCGCGGGCTCGGCCCCGACTTCGAGCTGGTCAGCCTGTCGGCCAACACGCGCTGGGCGCTGCTCGCCGAGCAGATCGCCGAGTTCGGGCCTCGCCGTGCCGCGATCGCGTCGCCGGGGCTGCTGCCGCGGCTGAGCAGCCGCGTGGGCTCGAACTGCGTGGCGCTGTCGAGCGGCCCTGAGGCGGTGGCGGCGCTGGCGGCCGACCCCGAGACCGACGTGGTGGTCAACGCGATCGTCGGCGCCTCGGGACTCGGGCCCGCCTTCGCCGCGGTCGAGGCAGGGAAGACCCTCGCCCTGGCCAACAAGGAGTGCATGGTGATGGCCGGGCCGCTGCTCAACCGCGCGGCCGCGGCCTCGCGCGCGCAGGTCGTCCCGGTGGACAGCGAGCACTCGGCCATCTTCCAGGCGCTCCGCGCGGGCCGCCGGGCCGAGGTCAAGGCCGTGTGGATCACCGCCTCCGGCGGGCCCTTCCGCACGCTGCCCCTCGACGAGCTCGACGCGGTGAGCCCCGAGCAGGCGCTCGACCACCCGAACTGGGACATGGGCCCGAAGATCACCATCGACTCGGCCACGATGATGAACAAGGCGCTCGAGGTGATCGAGGCAAAGTGGCTCTTCGGCCTCGAGGTCGAGCAGATCCGCGTCGTCGTGCACCCCCAGTCGATCGTCCACTCGATGGTCGAGTTCGTGGACGGCTCGACGATCGCGCAGCTCGGGCTGCCCGACATGCGGGTGCCGATCCAGTACGCGCTGACCTGCCCCGAGCGGCGCCCGAGCCCCGTGGCCGCCGCGGACCTGGCGGCGGTGGGACGGCTGGACTTCTCGGAGCCGGACCTCGAACGCTTCCCTGCGCTGGCGCTCGGCTTCCGCGCGGCGCAGGTCGGTGGGACGATGGGCGCTGTGCTCAACGCGGCGAACGAGGTGGCGGTCGCGGCGTTCCTCGACGGGCGCCTGCGCTTCACCGACATCGCCCGCGGCGTGGCCGCGGTGATGGACCGCCACGACACGATCGACGACCCGAGCCTGGAGGCGATCGCCCGCAGCGATCGCTGGGCTCGACAGGAGATGAACGGTTGGACCTGATCAGAATCGCCCAGGGCATCATCGCCTTCAGCTTCATGATCTTCGTTCACGAGCTCGGGCATTTCCTGGCCGCGCGGCTCATGGGGGTGCGGGTCGAGAAGTTCTCGTTCGGCATGGGCCCGCGGCTCTTCGGCCGCAAGTGGGGCCAGACGGACTACATGGTCTCGGCCGTGCCGATCGGCGGCTACGTGCGGATGGCAGGCGGCGACGAAGGCGAGGCCTCGACGGGCGCGACCGACGAGTTCGTCTCGAAGCCGCCGGGCCGCCGGGCCGTGATCCTCGCCGCCGGCCCCCTGTTCAGCGTGCTCTTCGGCGTCCCGCTCTTCATGGGCGTCTACCTGCTCGGGCTCGACGTGCCGGCGTCCCAGGTCAGCGACGTGGTCATCGGCAGCCCCGCCTGGAAGGCGGGCGTGCACTACGGCGACCGGGTGCGGAGCCTCGCGGGCCAGCCCATCGGGGCCTTCGACGACCTGCGGATCGCCGCGCTGGAGTCGCCCGCCAACACGCCGCTCCCGCTCGTCGTCGAGCGCGGCGGCCGCGAGCTCTCACTCTCCATCGTCCGCCCCAGGAAGGCCGAGCTGGGCCTCGCCTGCGCCTTCCAGGGCCTCGTGGCGGCGCGCGTCGTGCCCGACTCGCCCGCCGCAGAGGCCGGCGTCCAGGCCGGCGACCTGCTCGTGAGCGTCGACGGAAGCCCCCTGCGGAGCTGGGCCGACTTCCGACGCCACATCCTCGCACACGCCAACCAGCAGGTCACCCTCGGCCTCCGCCGCGACGGCAAGGAGATGACCCTCCAGGCCACGCCGACCGCCAGGATGGTCAAGGACCCCGGCTTCACCATTCGTCTCCCCCGCGCGATCGCCTTCGTGCGCAAGGGCTTCCCCGCCGACGGCAAGCTCGAGGCCGGCGACACCATCGTGGCGGTGAACGGCGCCGAGGTGACGGGCTGGTGGGACATCGAGGACGCCGTCGCCGCCGGGCCGCCGCAGGTGGCCCTCACGATCGCCCGCGGCGCCGAGACGGTCGCCGTCGAGCTCGAGCGCGGCGAGGGCACCCACCTCACCGACAGCCTGGGCATCGCGCCGCGGCCCGTCTACATCATCACCGACGTCCACGGCCCGACCGACCCCCAGGTCTCCCCAGGCGACGTGATCGTCGCGGCGGGCGACGACCTGGCCAAGGCGATCCCCGAGGGCGGCCTGCTCTATGTCCCGCTCGCCGACATCCTCCCGCAGTTCGCCCGCCTGGGCCGCATCACGGTCGAGCGCGACGGGATGGAGGTCGCGGTGAGCCTCGAGAGCCGCGAGGGCTCGGTCGGCCAGCTCGGCATCGAGCGGCCGCCGGCAATGGTGCTGCGCAAGCGCGGCTTCGCCGGCGCCATCGCGCCCGCGCTCAAGGACACGGTGAGGGCGGCGCAGCTCGTCTACACGGTGCTGCGCAAGATCGCGGGCCGCGACGTGCCCAGCGGCTCGCTCGCCGGCCCCATCGGCATCTTCCAGATCCTCGCAGCGGTCCGCGGCGGCGCCGCGCTCTGCCACCTCGTGGGCATGATCACGGTGAACATCGGGGTGCTCAACCTGCTGCCGCTGCCGCCGCTGGACGGCGGGCGCCTGGTGTTCCTCGCCTACGAGAAGCTGCGCGGCAAGGCGCCCAACCGCCGCGTGCAGGAGATCGTGCTCATCGCCGGCGTCATCCTGCTCGGCTTCGTCCTGCTCTGGGCGACCAAGAACGACATCATGCGCATCATGCAGGCACTCCAGCGCGGCCTCCTGTAGGTCCGCCCGCGCACCGTAGAGGGAGCGAAAGGACACCATGGCCGACGACACGCGCATCGAGGACCAGCTCAAGCAGATGATCGTCGAGCGGCTCTTCCTCGACGTGGACCCAGCCGGGATCGGCGACGACGACATGCTGATGGACACGCTCGACGTCGACTCCATCAAGCTCCTGGAGATCATCATCGGGATCCAGGAAGCCTACGAGTTCGAGATCGGGGACGACGACTTCAGCCCCGAGCGCTTCGAGACCGTGGCGGCCATCGCCGCCTTCGTCCGCGAGAAGACGGGCCAGGGCTAGCTCGGCCACCCCTGACCAGGCCCCCGCCTGTCCGCGCCGCGCGTCGGGATACCATGGAAGAGCCCCTCTTCTTCGCCTCCGCGGCCTGCGACCTCTTCGGCGTCCTCCACGCGCCCGAGGGCATAGCGCGGGGCCTCGGGCTCGCCTTCTGCCCTCCCTTCGCCGAGGAGCACAAGCAGGGCTACCGCGTCTTCGTCGAGCTCGCCCGCAAGCTCGCCGCACGCGGCTTCCCCTGCCTGCGGTTCGACTACCGCGGCACGGGCGACAGCCAGGGGCCCTTCACCGACTTCACCCTCGCCGGCGCCATCGACGACATCGCCGCTGCCGTCGCCTGCCTGCGCGAGCGCGCGGGCATCGAGCGGGTCGGGCTGGTGGGCCTGCGGCTCGGCGCCAGCCTCGCCTGGCAGGCCGTCGAGCGCGGCCTCGACGCCGCCCCCCTCGTCCTCTGGCAGCCCATCGTCAACGGCAAGCTCTTCTACCGCCTCAACATCCAGCGCATGCTGCTGCGCCAGATGATGACCGCAGGGAAGGCCGAGGGCGAGCGTCAGACCGCCGACGCCGCCACCATCGATCTCGACGGCTTCCTCACACGCCGCGCCACCTGCAAGGAGATCGAGGCCCTCGACCTGGCCGCCGCCGACCACCCCCCTGCCCCCTCGCTCCTGTGCCAGTTTGCCCACACCGCCGAGCCGACCGGCGAGCTCAAGCCGCTCGCCCCCAGGCTCCGACAGGGCGGCGACCAGTTCCGAGCCTTCGTCCTCGAGCCCTTCTGGCAGCGCCTCGGCCACGTGGACTGCACCCCCGCCATCGACGCCACCGTGGACTGGCTCGTCGAGCAATGCCCGACGTAGCCGCCGCCCGCACGGCGCCCTGCTCGCACCACCCTGGAATCCCAGGGGATTGGGCGCTATACTACCAAGGCGAGACACCCTCCGCCGGGACACGACACCGGAGGCCGCGCCATGCGACCACTCACCGCCCTGTTCATCGCGTCGCTCGCCGTGCAGGCCGCGTGGGCCGAGGACGACGCCAAGGCGACGCTCCAGAGCATCCTCGAGAAGGCCCGACGCCGCGCCGAGGCGCCGCCGCCACAGGAGCCCAGCCCCGCCAAGCCCGACCCCGAGGCACTCCGCAAGCACGCACTCGCCACCAACCTCTCCCTCCGCAACCGCTACTGGGACGGGGCCGAGAGCCTGAAGAAGCAGGAGGTCAGCACCCTCAAGGCCGAGCGCATGGCCGAGTGCCGCGGCGTCGCCCAGCAGATCGCCCGCCTCGACGAGACCATCAAGCGCAAGGAGCGCGAGCGCCGCAAAGCCGAGCGAGGCCTGCTCGACGGCGGCTACGGCGGCGGCGAAGGCGAAGGCGGCGGCGTCAGCGGCATCGAAGGCGTGTCCACCCGCCGGCGCCGCAGGAGGCCCAGCCGCCCCAACGACGGCCTCGAGGACGACAAGAAGGCCCTCGGCCAGGCCGAGCAGCGGAAACGACAGCTCCAGGCCGACATCGCTGCCGCGCTCAAGCGCATCGACGAGCGCGAAGCCACCCGCAAGCGCAACGTCGAGGCCACCTATGCCCGACACAAGCGCGCCATCGACGCAGGCAAAGCCCTCCCCGACCAGCAGATGGCCGCCAGCTACAAGGCCGCAGTCGACGTCCCAGCCGACCCGCCCGCGCCCGCCCCCAAGCCAGCCAGGCCCGACGACGCCAAGGAAGGGCCAGCCAAGGCGCCCAAGGCCAAGGCACAGAAGCCAGCGGGCAAGAGGGAGCGGGGGCGATAGCACCCCTCGGCAGCCCGTCACGATCGCCGGGCGGCGCGGCAGCGAGCAGCGCGACGCCCGTTCGCCGCCGCGTCCGCAGGCGGTCTGTTCATGTCACCCGGATCGCCGCCTCCAGGACAGGCAGGAGCGTGTCGGCGACGAGTCGCTGCCCGCGTCGGTCGGGGTGGATGCCGTCGGGGATCAGCGCGTCGCGCCGCGGGTGCCCCTGGAACGCCTCGTAGACGTCCGCCGTCGGCAGCCCGTAGTCGGCCGCCACACGCCGCGACACCGCTGCATACTGCGCCACCAGGTAGTTCAGCCCGTGCTCGCGGTAGGCGGGCAGATCCCTCAGCCAGTAGTGTCCGCTCATCGGCACCGACGTGCACACCACCACACCGGCCCCCGCCGCGCGGAGCCGCTCGGCGATCCCCCTCATCAGCCGCTCGAACTCCTCGACCCCCACCCGCGGCGTCGCCGCCACCCCGTCCGGCGGACGGAAGTAGCCCGCGTCGTTCGTCCCCAGCATCACCGTCACCCAGTCGGGCACGTGGGCGATCGCATCCCGCTCCAGCCGCTCGACCACCAGCGGCGTCACGTCCGCGTTCACCCCCGCATCGACCATCTCGACCGCCTGCTCCAGCCGCTCCGCCAGGTCGCGCGCCAGCAGCGTCCGCCACGCCGTCGCCTCCGTCACACCCGACTTCCCCACGCAGTGGGTCGTCGAGTCGCCCAGCGCCACGATGCGGATCATCGGACCGCCTCCTCTCCATACCGTGCTCGCGTCGCAGGGGATTGTAGCTGCCCTCCTGCCTCGAGGCAACCCCTCCCTCCGTCGTCGGCCCCACGGCCAGGTGGCCGCCAAATGATGTCACACATACGAATGTGTGACATCATTCGGTGCGCGGCCACTGGGCGCTTCGACGCGGTTGCGAGGAGGCGCCAGAAGCCCTACAATGCCCGCGGGGATCTGCGGAGACGGGAGCCACGACGATGGACGAAAGCAGCCGACGCCAGTTCCTGAGCGCCGTGGGCGCCGCGGGGCTGGCCGCCACGCCCCTCGCATGCGCCGCACAAGCCATCCGCGCAGAAGGACCGGCCATGAAGCGACCGAACCTCGTTTACGTCTTCGCCGACCAGCTCCGCCGCCAGGCGTGCGGCTACGCGGGCGACGAGCGGGCACAGACGCCCCATATCGACCGCCTCGCCGCACAAGGCGTGGACTTCTGCAACGCCGCCTCCTCCACCCCCGTGTGCTCCGCCTACCGCGCCTCCCTGTTCACCGGCAAGCACACGACCTCGACGGGCATGGTCATCAACGAGCTGCGCCTGAGCCCCGACCACGAGTGCTTCGGCCACCTGCTCTCCCGCGCCGGCTACCGCACCGCCTATGTCGGCAAGTGGCACCTGTGGGCCAACCAGCTCGGCCATCACTACGACGACCCCAACGGCTTCGTCCCCCCAGGCCCCTATCGCCTCGGGTTCGACGGCCTCTGGGCCGCCTACAACTTCCACCACGTCTACCACGACTCCTTCTACTACCGTGACGAGCCCAGGAAGATCCACTACGGCAAGGAGGTCTACGAGCCCGACGCCCAGACCGACATGGCCATCGACTTCGTCAAGGGCGCCGCGGGCAGACACCAGCCGTTCTCCCTCTTCC
>CBFDBL010000266.1:0-8055 GCA_965603035.1 uncultured bacterium | reverse complement strand
TCGCCCAGGCGAACATGTGGGCAAAGGTCAGGGCTCACGCCCTGGGCTACACTCTGTCGCCCTTCGGGCTGGTCTGAGGGCATCGTGAGGGTCGAAGACGATGGCGAACGCCCTATCTCCACGCCATTCGCTCCTGACACCTTTTCTACCTGTCGCCAGCCCCGCCAGGGCGCAGCGAGACCGTCACCTCGCGAAACGGCTGCGCCGTCAGTGACCCTACGGGCGCCGGGATTCGCAGTCCACACTGGCCGCTTCCAACGACGTGCGCGCGCCTGGCCGGCAAGGCCTGGCGCCACCCGGGCCTTGCATTGGGTATGCAGAGGCCAATAACATCCGGGATCAGGCCCGCGCGAGACGCCTGCCTTGATTTGGGCTGGGCGATTCGTATACTGGGCGCCATGGGAGATGTGGTTCATGCGACGACGTAAGAAGGCGCCCTCGGCGCCGCTGGTATCCATCGTTGTGCTCGCGCACAACAAGGTGGACTATACGCTCCGGTGCTTCGACGGTCTGCTGCGGTGCAGCTACCGCCCCCTGGAGTTGGTGGCCATCGACAACGGCTCGACCGACGACACCCCGGCGCTCTTCGCGCGGTTCGGCCGCAAGGCGGAGGATGCCGGCATCCGCTTTCGCCCGACCCGGCTGGAGGAGAACATCGGCGCCGCCTCGGGGCGCAACCTCGCGCTCGAGCAGGTCGAGGGCGACTACATCGCGTTCCTCGACAACGACGTCGTGCCCCGCACGCGGACGTGGGTCGAGCGGCTGAGGGCGGTGCTCGACGGCGACAAGACGGTCGGCATCGTCGGGCCGAAGCTCATCTACCCGTTCCCGCCCCACCTCATCCAGTTTGCCGGCGGGGCGGTGACGCCCACAGGCTGGGTGCACTTCCGCGGCCGCGGCGAGGCGCGCGACCACCCGGATTTCAACGAGCCGCGCGAGGTCCAATGCCTGATCAGCGCCTGCTGGATGATGCCGTGGGACGTCTACAGCCGCCTCGGGCCGCTCGACGAGGCCTTCAACCCGCTCCAGTTCGAGGACATCGATTACTGCTACCGCGCGCGCCACGCCGGCTACCGCGTGTTCTACGAGCCGTCGGTCGAGATGTACCATTTCGAGAACGTCACGTCGGGCAACACGCCGCAGATCAACTACACCTACGTCACCATCAAGAACGGCATGCGGTTCAAGCGCAAGTGGCGGTTCATGTTCGAGGCCGAGGGTGGCCCGCGCGACGGAGAGTTCGAGTGGCAGGAGATCGAGAAGCACGATCTCGGCGAGATCGGCGAGCTCGACATGGTCGAGTGACCTGGCGGCGGGCGGACGCTTCGCCCGTGCCCTGGTGGAGATGACGCGATGCCCAGGGAGATCGAAGGCAGCCTGTCGGCCAAGGGTCTGAGGGTCGGGATCATCGTCAGCCGTTTCAACAGCTTCATCACGCAGCGTCTGCTCGACGGCGCGCTCGACGCGCTCGCGCGGTCCGGCGCCGACGACGGCGACCTGGTCGTCGCGCGGGTCCCCGGCGCGCGCGAGATCCCGCTCGTGGCCAAGGCCATGGCCGAGAGCGGCCAGTACGACGCCGTCATCTGCCTCGGCGCCGTCATCCGCGGAGCCACCCCCCACTTCGACTACGTCGCCGCCGAGTCCAGCAAGGGCATCGCCCAGGTCGCGCTCGACACAGGCGTGCCCGTCGTCTACGGCGTCCTCACCACCGACACCATCGAGCAGGCGGTCGAGCGCGCAGGCACCAAGGCCGGCAACCGCGGCCACGATGCCGCCGTCACCGCCATCGAGATGGCCGGCCTCCTCAAGCAGATGGCCGCCGGCTGAGCCGTCGGAGCCCAACAGGCTCACCGGCCCGCACACCGCCTCCTCGCACCCGCCCGACAGCCAGAGCCCGCTGCCCCTGCCCCGCGTGGACCCCCGCGCGGCGATGCAGGCCCCGCAGCCATCCTCGGCTCCCCGTCCTCGCCGGCGGCACGCGCCGGCAGGATTGCACAGTTGAGCAACTGTGCAATCCTGCGGATCGTGCGTCCGTGGCGGCATGAGGGTGCGTGCGGGCGTATGGCTGCGCGTGGGGTATGGCGCGCGGGAGGGGCTCGGGGCGGTGCGCGGGGTGTGCGGGCGGGGATGCTAGCGGTTGTGCGGAGGGGCAGGGGGGCGCTGTGCCGGCGCGGCCTGGCCGGCGGCGGGGGGTGCAGGGCGGCCGGGGCGGAAGTGGAGGACGAGGTGGACGGTCTGCGGGCGGCGCGCGGCGGCGCCGGCGGGGGCGGCGGGGCGAGGCAGGGTGGCTCCTGGCAGGGGCGCGGGCCCGGGCGGCTCGATGGCGCGCTGCGGCGCGGGCGGTCGGCCGAGACGGGCGAGAAGGGCTCGGGCCTCGCCCTGGGGCATGTCGGCCTCGATGACGAAGTGGCCCATGCCGAGCGGCTGAATGGCGAAGGGGACGTTGGCGTCGCGGAGCGCGCCCTGTGCGCCGGCGAGGGCCGCGTGCAGGTCGCCGTAGGTGATCTGCTCGGCGACGACGGGGCCTGCCGCTGTGGCGGCGCCTTCCAGCGGCGCGTCGGCGTCTTGCTCGGGCTCGCCCGGCGGCTCGGGGAGGGGCGGCTTCGCCTTGGGGGTGGGTGCCTCGAGCTTCGCGACGTGGGGCTGCTCGCGGAAGCGGGTCTCGGCGATGCGCCCGTCCCGGGTCGCGTAGTAGGCGTGCTGCTGGCGCTCGAGGATGGCGGCGACGAGGTCGTCCTGGGCGAGGGCAAGGGCGTCGGCCCGCCGGCCGCGGCTTAGCCGGTGCTTGTCTGCAAGGTATCCGTGGACGATGTCGGCCTCGTGCTCGGCGGCCAGTCGGCCTGCGCGGTGGGCGAGCTTCTGCGAGGGCAGCTCCTCCTGCGCGGCCGCGGCGATGGCGCCGTTGGCCGCGCGGAAGCTGCTCTTGCCGGCTTCCTTGGCGCCGTATCGCCAGGCGTCGTCGTCGGTGGGCTGGTCGGACTTCTTGTAGCCGCCGCCGTGGCCGCCGGTGCCCTTCGCGCGGCTGGCCAATGTCCCGGGGCCTGGCGCCATGCGGTCAAGGGCGGCTTCTGTCCGCGCGGGCTGGGTGGGTGCAGCGAGGCTCTTGGCTGTGCGCTCACTCGCGGCCCGCGCGTCGACTGCTTCGTCCACGGTCAGGGCGCGCGTCAGCGTTCCGGGCTGTGCGGGGTGTCTGGTGGGTCGTGCCGGGGCTGGGGTGGTGTAGGCCTTGGTGCGTGGGGCGGGGGGCTGGAGTGCGAGCCATGCGGCGAGGGCTGCGACGAGGCAGGCTGCGGCCGCGGCGGCGAGCTGGTGCCATCTGCGCAGGGGCGAGGGGCGCGGGCTGGCCTGGATGGCGGCGACGACGCGGTCGGCGAGCCCGTCGGGTGCGGGGATTCGTGGTGTGGCGCTCACGAGCTGGGCCGTGCGGCGCAGGGCGTCGAGCTGGCGTCGGAGCTCGGGGTGCGCGGCGAGCGCCTCGGCGACGGCGCGGCGCGCGGGCTCGTCGAGCTCGTCGTCGAGGTAGGCGGAAAGCTGGTTGTGTGCCTCGTCGATGGTCATTCCACCAGGTCCTTGAGCTGCTCGCGAAGCGCCAGGCGAGCCCTGTGCAGCCGCGACTTCACGGTGCCTTGTGGGCAGCCCAGCAGCTTGCCGATGTGCTCGTAGTCGAAACCCTCGATGTCGCGCAGGACGACGATGGTGCGATGCTCGTCGTCGAGTTGCGCGATGGCCTGCTCGATGCGATCGCCCAGCTCGTGGTGCTGGCTGGCGACGTCGGGGGTGGCCGCGTCGTCGGCCACGTCGAAGGACCTGTCGCCGTCGCGGGCGTCGAGCGAGACGGTCGACTTGCGACGGCGGGCGCCGAGCTTCCGCCGATGGCTGATCACCACGTTGATGGCGATCGAGTAGAGCCAGGTGTAGAAGCTCGAGCGGCCCTCGAAGCGGGCGATGTGGCGATAGGCCTTGAGAAACACCTCCTGAGCCAGGTCCTCGGCGTCCTCGCGCTGTCCCACCATTCGGCAGATGCCGTTGAACAGCGCGTCCTGGTGTCTCGCGACCAGGTCGCCAAAGGCGGCTACGTCGCCGCGTCGGGCTTTGGTGACCAAGTCGTCGTCGGCTCGGTGCGCCTGCGGCATCCTGGACAACTCGTCCGATAGGTTAGACGGAAGAGATCGTCGGGAGTTCCACCCGCGGAACGGGCGGGGCGACGGAGTCAGGCCATAAGCATATGCCGCCCTTGGGGTTAGCGGCGTTTTACAATTCGGTTACACAACTGTGCGCCGGCCGCTGCGCTGCCACAGCGCGATTATAGGCACCGCCCGGGGCGAAGTCAAAGCGTTTCGCGGCCCGCCCTCGGCACGCGTGCGGCTTGATCCGCGCGGCGGCGGCCGCTATGATGCGCCGGCGGGGGCTCGCGGGGCCTGCCGGATCGGGACGCGACGTCAGGAGAGCGAGATGGCAGGGCAGAGCGGGAAGCTGGCGCTCCACGGCGGGGAGCCGGCCCACGACGGGCGGTGGCCGGCGTGGCCGGTGCACGACGCGCGCGAGCGCGAGGCGCTGCTGGCCGTGCTCGAGAGCGGGGCCTGGTGGTACGGCGAGCGGGTGCGGGAGTTCGAGGAGCGGTTCGCGGCGTTCCAGGACGCGCGCTTCGGGGTCACGTGCGTGAACGGGACGGCGGCGCTGGAGCTGGCGCTCATCGGCTGCGGGGTCGGCGCGGGGCAGGAGGTGATCGTCCCGCCCTACACGTTCGTCGCCACGGCCACGGCCGTGCTGCGGGCGAACGCGGTGCCGGTGTTCGTGGACATCGAGCTGGAGACGCTGAACATCGACGCGGGGCAGATCGAGGCGGCGGTCACGGAGCGGACGGCGGCCATCGTGCCCGTCCACTTCGCGGGGCTGCCGGCGGACATGGATCGCATCCTGGCGATCGCGCGCGAGCGCGAGCTGCGGGTGATCGAGGACTCGGCACACGGCTGGGGGAGCCAGTGGCGGGGCAAGGGCTGCGGCGCGCTGGGCGACGCCGGCGGCTTCTCGTTCCAGCACAGCAAGAACATCACGGCCGGCGAGGGCGGCATCGTGCTCACCGACGACCCCGAGCTCGCCGCCACCATCCGCTCGCTGAGCAACTGCGGCCGCGGCCAGGACGCGCCGTGGTACGAGCACTACCTGCCGGGCGGGAACTACCGCATGACGGAGTTCCAGGCCGCCATCCTGCTCGCGCAGCTCACGCGCCTGGCGGAGCAGACCGAGCGCCGCGCGCGCAGCGCGGCCATCCTGAGCGCCGGGCTGGCCGACGTCGAGGGGCTCCACACCCTCCGCGAGGACGAGCGGGCCACCCGCCGCTCGTACCACCTCTACGGGATGCGGCTGGTGGCCGAGGAGTTCGGCTGCCCGCGCGAGCGGTTCATCGAGGCCCTCCGGGCCGAGGGGGTGCCGTGCGGGGGCGGCTACCCGCACCCGCTCTACCGCAACCCGCTGTTCGCGCGCAAGGGCACGGGGCCGACCTTCTGCCCCGTCTCGTGCCCCTACTACGGCGGCGAGGTGGACTACGCGGCGCTGGCGCTGCCGAACGCCGAGGCCGCCTGCCGCCAGGTGGTGTGGCTGCGGCAGGCGATGCTGCTGGGCAGCGACGACGACATGCACGCCATCGTGGCCGCGGTGCACAAGGTCCGCGACCGCGTCGGCGACCTCGGGGAGTGACGATGAGCACCGCCAGAGCCGCGGCCGCCGTGCTGGCCTTCCTGGCCGTCGCCGCGGCAGCCGAGCTGCCCGAGAGCATCGAGATCGGGCCCTACCTGACCCACCTGCGCCACGACGGCGTGACCGTCTCGGTGCGGACGCGCCGGCCGAGCCGATGCCACGTGGACTACTCGGTGGGGGCGGGGCCGCGGCTCACGAAGCGCGACGAGAGGGAAGCCGTCTACCACGACGTCGCGCTCGACGGCCTGCCAGCGGGCGCCGCCTGCCGCTACCGCGTGGTGGTGGACGGCGAGGCGACGCCGGAGTTCGGCTTCACCACGGCGGCGGTCGAGCCGGTGGCCTTCCGCTTCGCCAAGTACGGCGACACGTGCGCGCAGCCCGCGGTGCACCGGCGTGTCGCGCTGGCCATCGCGCGGCGCCGGCCCGCGTTCGTCGTGCACACGGGCGACTTCGTGCCGCAGGGCGAGCGGGGTCGGCGCTTCGGCGAGCTGCTGTTCGAGCCGGCGCGGGAGCTGCTGGCCACGTGCCCGCTGCTGCCGACCCTCGGCGACAACGATCGCCGGGCCGTCGAGTCCTTCGCCGACTACTTCTGCCTGCCCCCCAAGCGTCTGTGGCAGGCGTGGCGCTTCGGCGACGTGGCGCTCTTCGGCCTGGACGCCTACGCGCCGCTCGGCCCCGACAGCCCGCAGGGGCGCTGGCTGGCCGAGGCGCTGGCCGCGAGCCGGGCGCGGTGGAAGATCGTCGCGCTCCAGGAGCCGCTCTACAGTTGCGGGAAGAAGGGCGCCGACGCGGGCGTGCGGCGTCAGCTCCTGCCGCTGCTGCTCGCGCGGGGCGTCGATCTGGTGCTGGCCGGCGACGAGCACAGCTACGAGCGCACCCACGCCATCGGCGTGGGCGAGGACCCGTCGGCCAACGGCATCGTGCACGTCATCTCGGGCGGCGGCGGGCAGCCGCTGCGCCCCGTCGTGCCCGAGAGCTGGACGGCCTTCGCCGCGAGCAGGCACCATTTCTGCATCTTCGACGTCCAGGGCGACGCCCTCACGATCTCGGCCTACAGCGATGCCGACGAGCTGCTCGACCGCTTCACCCTCTCGAAGAAGGACGGGCGGCGGGCCTTCGGCAAGGCCGTGTCGCTGGTGCCCATCGAGCTGATCCTCTACCGGCGCAAGTTCCCGCGCTTCCGCTTCCCGCGCATCCGGATGCACCCGCGGCGCCAGCGCTTCGAGTTCACGGTGACCAACGCCTTCGACGTCGCGTTGTCGGGCGAGCTGGCGTGGGAGCTGCCGAGCGCCCGCTGGTCGGTGGAGCCGGCCCGCCAGGCCATTCGCGTCGCGCCCAGGGGCTCGGCGACGGTCGCCTTCGAGGTCGTGAACCGCGCGTGCCTCGCCAACGGCGACGAGCCCGACGGGGCCGTGCCGCAGGCTGTCCTGAGCGCCGGCGGGCTCCGCGCCGCCGTGCCCGGCGTCCTGCTCTGGCCGCCCGAGGCCGGCCCGCGTCGGTAGCCGCCTGCGGCCCTTCGCCGGGGGGCGGATGGCGAGAGATGCAGGAGCGGCATGAACTGCCCGACCGCGGTGAGGCTCATCGAGCTGGTGCTGGGCGCGGCGACGGTGCTGGCGCTCGTGTGGGTGGCCGTGCCCGGTCGGCGCCCGTGGCGGGTGATGGCTGGCAGCGTTCGGCGGATGTGGGGCTCGTGGCGTCGGTGGCTCTACGTGGCCGCGTTGGCGTCGATCCTCGGCGCGAACTACGCGTACCTGGCCGCGGGGATCGACGAGCGGTGCACGGCCAGGGTGGTGGCTCGGCGGGGCGGGGACTTCGCGGAGCTGATCCACGCTCGCATCGAGGGCGACGCGGTGGCGCGGCTCCAGGGGGCCGTGGCGTGGCAGCCGCTGACCTGGCTGTTCGGCTACGCGTACGTCGTGGTCTTCCCGTGCCTGGTCGTCGTCGCGCTGGTGGTGCTCGACGAGCGCCGCGACGGCCACGGGCTGGCGCTGGTGCTGGCGGGCTACCTGCTCAACTACCTGCTCGCGCTGCCCTTCTACGCGTGGGTGCCCGTGCGCGAGACCTTCGTCTACTACCACGAGAGCGGGCTGGGGCCGCCGGCGGCGCGGCTGCTGCTCGACGATCTCAGCCCCGTGGTGATGGAGCTCTACCGGCCGATGAGCGGGGTCGACAACTGCTTCCCGAGCCTCCACACGTCGCTGAGCGTGACGCTGGCGCTGGTGGCGTGGCAGGCGGGTCGGCGCGTCGGCCTGGCGATGACGGCCGCCGCGGTGGCGGTCGTGCTCTCGACGGTGTACCTGGGCATCCACTGGCTCACCGACGTGGCGGCGGGTCTTGTGGCGGGTGCCGCCGCCTATG
>CBFDBL010000265.1:0-8056 GCA_965603035.1 uncultured bacterium | reverse complement strand
GCCAATCCCGCGGGCGCGACCCTGATCTTCGCTGCCGACTTCAACACGGCGGCCGGCTTCGGGGGCGGCGACGACATGGTCAACGGCATCCCCTTGACCCGGGTGGACCAGAACCTGGCCGGGCTGCTGACCACGGATTTCCCGTTTGCGACGGACTCCCCCAGCTACAACACCGACTACTTCCCCGGGAACACGGGCGACCCCGACCTGGACGCGCTCCTGGATAGCCACTCCTGGAAGGCGGGTGGTGGGGGAACCGTCGGAAACGTCAGCCTACAGGGGCTGACACCGGGGACCGACTACCAGGTGCAGCTCATCAACGCCGCGGACGCCCGCGGGTGTTGCTCAAGCCGCACCTACGAGCCGGATGACGGGCAAGGCAACTTCAACACGGGGCTCCAGTTGCGCCGCGGCGACTTCGAGTCGGTCATCGGCACGTTCACCGCCGGCGCCCCCACCCAGGACATCAAGCTCGGCATCGTCAGCGGCTCCGATCCCGGCATGTCGGGCCTGGTCCTCTTCGAGCTGCCGGGCGGCCCGAAGCGGATCGAGGTCGGCGACGACAACACCATCGGCACCCTGAGCCTGCCCGGCACCCAGGAGAATGAGGTCATTGGCCCCCTCGCCGGGGTCAAGTTCGTGAAGGTCGTGCAGAACGTCAACGAGACGTTCCAGGTGGCCGAGCTCCAGGCCTTCGAGCACGGCACGAGCATCAACCAGGCCGAGCAGAGCCAGGGCGGCCTTGCCACGGCGAAGGACGACGGCTGGGGCGGCACCCCCGACAAGGCCAACGACGGCAACACGAACATGTCCTGGGGCGGCGGCTCCCTCTGGCACTCGGGCACGAAGGTGGGAACCTGGCTCCAGGTCGAGCTCGACAGCGCCACCGACCTCGACTCCGTGCACTTCTGGGGCCGGAGCGACTGCTGCTATACGCGCCAGGGCGACTTCAACCTCATCCTCAGCGACGCCACCGACGTCGAGCTCTACAACGAGCAGATCGTCGGGCTCGGCTCGACCGATCCCTACCACGGCGAGATCGACGTCCGGCAACTGGCCAGCGCCGACCTGGTCGCCACGCTCCGCGACATCGACACGTATGTGTTCGAGATCCTGGATAGCACGACCTCGGACCAGATCGTCGTCCCCAACCCCGACCCGAACATCTTCACCACCATCCTGGACGTCAACGGCGCGACCCTGGAGATCGAGTTCCTGGGCGGCACGTACAACTTCGGCGATACGTGGCAGCTTCTCGTGGCCGATGAGATCCGAGGCGAGTTCGACGAGCTCATCCTGCCGAGCGTGCCGGGCGGCCTTCTCTGGGACACCAGCCGGCTCCTCGCCGACGGCACGGTCAGCGTTGTCCCCGAGCCGGCCACCCTCGGCCTGCTCGCCCTCGGCGGCCTCGGCCTGCTGCGCCGGCGCCGGCGCGCCTAGGCCGCCGCACGGCATCGAGCGCGACACGATCTGGAAGGGCCCGGCGCGAGCCGGGCCCTTCGGCGTTCTGCCGTCGGTGCTGGCCGGTCTACCTGGCGGCGAGACACAGGAGGGTGCCGCGGCGGGTGGAGAGGAAGAGGCGCCCGCCGGCGGCGGCCATGCCGTCGAGGACGGGCAGGGCGCCCAGCTTGTGCTCCGAGAGGGTCTTGCCGTCGGTGACGGCGACGATGCGCAGGCGGATGCCCTTCTCGCCCCGGAAGCCGGCGAGGGCCTCGGGCTCGTTCTGGAAGGCGAGCAGGCCGGCCTTCTTCTTCCCGAGGTCGGGTGGGCCCGCGACGGCGAGGCGGTCGCGGCCGAGGACCATGGCGCGGACGATCAGGGAATCGGGCTTCGACCACAGCAGCTTGCCCCTCGCAGTCCGCTTCCTGCCCTTCCTGCCCTGCGTCGTCCTGACGGCCTTGGGGTCCATGGCGAACAGGTGGTAGGCGTCGGCTCGGTGGCCGACCGGCCCGCCCTGGACCCTCACGCGGCCGTAGCCGTAGACCGCGTCGTCGGTGAAGCACAGGATGCGGCCGAAGGGGTTCTGGTTGGCGGCGTCGGCCCAGCCGCTCCATCCGGCTCCGGGCATGCCGGCCGCGATGACCCAGTAGGAGCGGACGAACCACTCCTCGCCGAGCAGGCCGGCGATGGCGTAGAGATGGGGCCGGGTCGCCTCGGCCCGCTTGCCGGCGCGGTCGAAGCCGAAGTACTTGAGGTAGACCATCTCGCCGTCGCCCGTGAGGATGTCGGACCCTGTGCCCTCCATGTTGAAGCGGGCCTCGGAGGTAAGCTGCCTGCCTGTGTCGGGGTTGAGGTGGTAGAGGACGGTCCTGGAGAGCTGCTTGCCGGTGGCGGGCTCGATGCGGTAGAGGACGATGCCGCCGTCGGTGTAGGAGGTGCGCCCGGCGGTGGCGTAGAGGGTGCCGTTCTGGACGAGCACGGCTCCGTGGACGGGCCAGATGGACTCGAGCTGCCCGAAGACGCTGACGAGCCGCTCCTGCGGCGCGGCGCGGAAGCGCCAGACCAGCGCGCCGTCGGCCGCGGCCACGGCGTAGATCCAGCCGTCGGCGGACCCGAAGAGCACCATCCCCTTGTGCCACGTCGGCGTGCTGTCGATCCGCCCCCCTGCGGTGAAGCGCCAGAGCTCCTTGCCGTCGGCCGCGGACAGGGCGTGGAGGGTGTGGGCGTCGATCGACGCGACGAAGACGCGGCCGCCCACGATGGCCGGCGGGGTGAGCCGGCCGCCGACCTCGGCGGACCACGCCTCGGTGACGGCCTCGGGCAGCGCCGACGCGGCGGCGCCGCTGCGGGCCGGGGTGCAGCGGTACATGGGCCAGTCGCCGCGAGTGGTGGGGAGTGCGGTGCGGGTTGTGGGCTTGCCGTAGGCGGGGCCTTTCTCGAGGACGGGCTGGTCGGGGAAGGACATGGCGCCGGTCTTGCCGCGCTGGGGCGCCGCGGCGTAGAAGCCGGGCACCTTGACGGTGAGGAAGCAACCGCAGGCGTCGGGCGGCGCGTAGATGAGGCCGTTGGCGGGCATGATCCCGTACTGGCAGGTGCCGCGGATCCAGCTATTGTTGCTCAGCCACTTGCCCTGCTCGAGGCTGAGCACCTCGACGCCGCTCTTGCCGGTGAGGATGAATCGCTCGGTGGCCTTGTCGCGGTAGCAGCGGTGGTGGGCCATGCCGACGCGCGGCGCCTTGGTGTCGATCTTTCTGGCCGGCTTGCCTGTCTTGAGGTCGAGGCCCTGGAAGCCCGCGCCGACCCACACGATGCCGTCGATGACGAAGACGTCGGTGGGCGAGTTGTAGCCCTCGCGGCAGGGGCTCGCCCACAGCTCCTTGCCGGTCCTGGCGTCGTAGGCACGCAGGGTGCTGGGGGTCTTGCGCGGGAAGCCCTTCTCGTTCCAGCCGTGGACGCCCCACTCGAGCTTGCCGCTCGACGGCTTGCCCTCCTCGCCCTTCCCTGTGTCGCGGTCGGCGCACAGGACGACGTCGTCGGTGGCGACGAGGGTGGGCCCCGAGAAGCTCATGCGGCGCTGCGGTGTCGGCCGCGGCGTGCGCCAGGCCTCGTCGCCCGATTTCGCGTCGAGGCAGACCATGGCGGCGGTGGTCTGGAAGTAGACCCGCTGGCCGCGGACCGCGAGCGAGAGGGGCAGGATGTTCTCCTTCGAGAGGTCCTTCTTCCAGAGCGCCTTGCCTGTGTCGGCGGCGACGGCGGTGACGAAGCGGAAGTCGGTGGGGTCGGGCTCGCCGCGTGCGTGGAGGCCGCCGCCGCGGCGGTGGGTCTCGGAGGTGCCGACGACCAGGTAGAGGACGCCGTCGCTGACGAGGATCTCCTCGGTGTGCTCGGTGCCCTCGTAGGTGCGCAGGACCTTGCCCGTCGCGCCGTCGAGGGCGACCACGGGGCTGGCGAGGCCGTCGGTCACGTAGGCGGTGTCGCCGTCGGCGACGAGCCGCCGCGGCAGGTGGGCGGGGCCGGCGCGGAAGTGGCGCAGGTGGTCGGTCCACTGCGCGATCGGACGCTTCCACAGCAGCGTGCCGTTGAAGGCGTCGCGGGCCACCAGCTTCCAGTCGCTCAGGAAGCGCAGCGAGGCGAGCGGCGCCTCGTCCACGATGTAGTAGAGGCGGCCCTTCGCGGTGACGGCCGCGCTCATGCTCGCCAGCTCCTCGTGGCTCCTCCCCCAGCGCGGCTCCGACACCCACTGGAGCGACCGCGGGATGCCCACCTGCGTGTCGCGCGCCACCGCGTTGTTGTCCGCGCCGTGGAGGTAGTGGGTCCACTCGTCGAGCCCCGACGGCCACGGCTTCACCGTCTTCTTCCCGCCGACGAGCGCCACGCCGTTCGGCACCAGGACGCGCATCACCTCCGCCATCGGCACGGCGCCCAGCCGCTCCGCGACCACGAGGTTCACGAAGTTCTTGACGTAAGGCAGGTGCCTGCCGTCGAACGTGGCGGCCGTCACGGTGCCGTAGAGCCCGGCCGTGCGGAGATGCTCGCGCGCCTGTGCGACCTTGGCCGCATCGGTGTCGAGCCCCTGCACGACGAAGCGCTCGTTGGCCCGCAGCGCGGCCGTGAGCCGGCCGTCGCCGCAGCCCACGTGCACGACCACGCCGCCCTGCACACCCGCCGCATCGAGGATCGCCCGCGCCGACTGCCCTGCGGCGGCCGCGCGAGCCACGGCAGCGGCCACTACCGCGCATACCATCAGCTTCCGCATCCGAAGGCCCCTTTCTGTGAACGCCTCCCTGGCTCTCCCCTGACCTCCCTCTTCTACACGGTTCGCCGCATCGCGGTCAGCGTTTCCCCGCGGGCGGGTGGTAGACCTCAAACTCCCAGATCCGCGTGAGGTCCTCGGGGGTCCGGGTCACGACGAGGCGCAGCCTGGTGGTGGTGACGGGCTGGAATCGCGCGTGCCAGTCGGGGGTCTCGTTGCCCTTGACCTTCGTGCCGGGGACGTCGCGCCAGGCGGTGCCGTCGTGGTACTGGACCACGAAGTCGGTGATGGGGGTCTTGGGCCAGGGCTGCGCGTTCTGGCCTGTGACGATGCGGACGGCGCTGAGGGTCTGCGGCTTCGGCCAGGCCAGCTCGATGGTGGTGGGGCGCTCGGCGTCGCTGACGTAGCGGAGGCTGTTGTCGGAGTAGCTGACGCGGCCGTCGTTGACGTGGGTGACCGGGTAGTTGGCCTTCTTGTAGGTGCTCGAGGCCGAGGGCCTGGCGGCGCGGGCGAGGTTGGGGCCGGCCGTCTTGACCCACTCGGGCGGCTTCGGCGGGGAGGGCACGGGCAGGCGGCCAACGCCCTTGGTCATCAGCTCCTGGAGGTCGGCGAGGTGGTGGGTGTAGACGTCGCGCGGGTCGCCGCCGTGCTTCCTGCACACGGCCGCGGCCATGCCGACCACCTCGCCCATCATCCCGCAGGTCCGCATCACCCGCACCGTGCCCAGCGCCACGTGGGTCACGCTGATGCACCGCCCGGCCATGAACAGGTTGGCGACGTTCCGCGAGTAGAGGCAGCGGTAGGGGACGGCGTACGGCTTGACGCGGTGGAACTTCGCGTGCGAGCGAAACTCCTCGCCGGGGAACTTGTCGGACTGGCTCGGGTAGTGCAGGTCGATGGACCACGTGGTGGTCACGCAGGCGTCGGGGTAGGGCCTCGCCTCGTCCACGTCCTGCTGCTTGAGGACGACGTCGCCGAGGAGTCGGCGCGACTCGCGCTTGCCGCCGACGTAGGCGACCCAGTCGAGCTCGAGCTTCGCGTACTTCGCCTTGTCGGGCGCGTGGTTCTTCTGGAAGGACCAGTTGCCGAAGACGGCGCGGAGCCCGTGGTCGCGGACCTTCTCGGCGTCCTTCACCTGGTCGAGGCGGAAGCCGGTCTCCCAGTTCCAGCCGCCGCTGGTGGCGCGCTGGTAGGTCTTGGCGTTGAACGCGATGGCCCAGGGGGTCTCGGGGAAGGCGGTGGGCTTGTCGGTCTTGCGGGTGCGCCACATGACCGACGTCCCCATGGTCTGGCGGTCGGGCTTCTCGACGGCCATGGCCTCGCCCGTCTCGGCGCGGCTCTCGCGGCCGTAGTGGTAGTCGGCCCGCGCGAGGAACCCCAGGTTGCCGTCGCCCGTGCAGTCGGCGAACCACTTGCCTGGGAAGCGCAGGACCTCGTTGGTGCGGATGTTCCTGCCCAGGACCGCGGCGATGCGGCCTGCGGCCGTCTCGGCGGTGAAGACGTGGGTGCTCAGAAACAGGTGGAGGGTGGACTCGGCCTCGACCACCTGGAGCTTCTTGTCGTCGCCATACTGTGCCGCGGTGCCGGCGTTCCCGCCGCCCCGCGGCCCCAGCTCGCGGACCACGCCGCCGATCGCAGGGTAGGGAGGCAGGTTGATCCTGCCGCCCAGGTGCACCCGCACCTCCGACGAGTTGTTCCCCCCGAGCACGGGCCGGTTCTGGATCAGCGCGACATCCAGACCCAGCCGCGCCGCCGACACCGCCGCGCAGCACCCAGACATCCCCCCGCCCACCACCACCAGGTCGAACTGCCCGGCGTCGCGCGGCCTCGCCGCCAGGCCCAGCAGCTTCCGACGCCACGCAGCCATCGCCGCCCCCGCGTTCGGCGGCGCGAGCGTGGGGTCCCGCGTCAGCACGATCGCGTCGCAGCGGCCGTCGAAGCCCGTCAGGTCGTGCAGCGCCAGCGCCACCTTGCCCTGGCGCAGCGTCACCGTACCACCGTCCTGCCAGTGCCACGCCGCGCCCCGGGTGCCGAACGTCGTCGCCAGCGCCTTGCCGTTCACCAGGAGCTGGAACCTGCCCGGCGTGCCCGGCGCGTTGAACGTCGCCGCCCAGTCACGCGTGCGCACCCACACGCGGTAGGCGCCCGCGGCCGGCAGCGCGACCGTCGTCGCGGCGTCCGCCACCGGCCGGCCCAGCCCGTGGGCCAGCACGACCGGCGAGCCCATCTGGTCCACATACTGCTGGTCGATCACCCACCCGCCGAGCTTCGCGAACCCCTCGGCCTCGACCAGAACCGTCCCCGGACCCTCGGCCGCCACCACGGCGGTTGCAGCGAACAGCACGAGACCCAGGACAGCGGAGCGTCTGAGAGCGACGCGCATGACGGACTCCTTCTCTACACCGCACGATCCGGGCGTGGCCAGCCCGACCCCGCCCGCACAGCGGACGCGGCTCCGCAACCGCATATCTTAGCTCTACCAGCCGACCCTCGCAAGCCGCCCTGTGTCCGAGGCACTTGCGACGCGGCACGTGTCTGGGGTCGGGACGCGCGCTGACACCGGTCGCGGGGTGGATGGTTGGATGCGTGGATGAATGGCGGCAGATCGCGCAAGAAGGTCGTGCATGCGGAGCTCCTCCATCCATCCAGTCATCCATGCAGCCACCCATCCCTGGGATAGAGAGGAGCGTCGGTGCCTCGTAGCGCGTTGACTGGCACTGCGTCGCGAGCACCGCAGTTGCCTCCACTGCGGGTTGCCGGAGCGGCGGAGCGTCGCGTCCCCGGCACGCTCGCGGGCAGGAGCCGTCGAGAGTCGGCCAGGCCTGGGGACCGCCACGAGGATCCCACACTTGGCCAAGTGTGGGATCCTCGTGGCCGCCTCAGCCGCCGGGCGAGCGACACCCCCACGGTCACGGACGCCCCGCGCGCCGATGCGAGACGATCTGCACCACGTTGTGAGCCTCCTCCAATAATTCCACACTTGCGCAAGTGTGGAATTATTGGAGGAGGCGGCCCGATGGCGGCAGCCCAGGGTGTAGGGAGGCGGCAGGCCTGTGGAGAGGCGTCGAAGTGGGAGCAGAAGGAGGGCCACGAGCACGGTGCGCGCTCTGTGGCGAGACGGTCCGCGCGCCGGTATGGGTCCCCACGTAGGATCCCACACCTGCGCAGGTGTGGGATCTGTGCAGGGGGGCGCCGAGGGACGGCAGGCCGGGGCGCGAGGAGCGGGCGGGCCTGTGGCGAGGCGGGAAAGTGGGACGAGAGGGGCGGCCGCGAGCAGGGTGCGCGCTCCGCGGGGAGACGGTTCGCGCGCTGGTATGAGTCCCACACAAGATCCCACACCTGCGCAGGTGTGGGATCTGTGCA
>CBFDBL010000264.1:0-8056 GCA_965603035.1 uncultured bacterium | reverse complement strand
CGCATCTTCCTCTCCACCCTGTGCTCGGCCGGGCTCTTGCCGTCGGGAGCCCACAGGTAGAGCGTCTCGCCGTCCTGGAACCACTCGCCTGGGCTGTCGAGCGCCGCGAGCTTGCCGGCGAGGAAGTAGCGGTCGAAGCCGGGGCGGTGAGGTTTCCCTTTCGCGAGGCGGTGATTCTCGTCGCGGTCGTAGGTGAAGCGGTCGCTGCCCTTGCCGTGTCTACGGACAACGCGGCGGAAGGTCTGCCACGAGCCGATGTTGAGGGTCGCGACGGCCCCCGTCCAGTCGATGCCGGTCTTCGCCAGCTCGGGATCGACCATCACGCCGTACTGGGTGCCCTTGGCCGAGGCGCGCCAGACGCTGCGGTCCCACCGCTTCGCGAAGGGCATGTTCGGCCATCGCGCCTCGGTCATCAGCTCGCCGTCGACGAAGAACTGGCGGACGGGACCCTCGACCATCGTCCTGTAGATGGCACCCTTGTGGAGCGACCACGGGCCGGGGATCGGGTCCGTGCCGTCGAGGGTGACAACCTCGCCGGGGAAGGCCACGATGCGGATCGGCTTGCCCTCTTCGCCTGATGCCCTGAGCGTCACCGTCTCGCGATACGTGCCTGCGCGCACGAGGCAGAGGTCGCCGGGCTTCACGAGGCCCACGGCCTTCTGGAGGGTGCGGAAGGGACGCTCGGCGGAGCCGGGATTGGCGTCGTCGCCGTCGGGGGCTACGTGGTACGTGGCTGCGGAGGCCACGGCAGCGATGGCGAGAGCAGCAAGCGGCAGTGTGGCTCGGCGCATCGGGCTCAGGCCTTGAGCTGCCAGGCTTTGGGCGTGACCTGCTCGACGTTGGGCGCGACATCGGCATCGGCGTTGCCCAGCGCCCAGGCGAGGCCGCCGAGCAGGATCTGCTGGAAGGGCTGACCCGCCCACACGTCCTCGCGGTGGGCCATGGCCGTGTAGAAGACGCGGCCCTTGCCCTGCATCCGCGCCCAGGTGCTCGGGAACGGCGGCCGCGCGTAGCACCCGCCCTTCATCCCCGCCGTCTCCTGCACCAGGATGACGTGGAGGTCCTTGGGAAACTCCTTCATCGCGTACCATTCCTCGTGGAGCTTGAAGCTCTCGCCGAGGCCGTCCATCCCCGGGAACTTGGGCGAGACGACCTTCATGGTCGCGGCCTGCTGCGGGCCGTGGGAGACGAAGCCGCCGCCGAGCATGTGGATGAAGGGGTCCACGCCGTCCTTCTTCGGGCCGGCGGTGCCCCAGCAGTTGCAGGTCGAGTGGAAGCCGACGAGGCCCTTCCCGCCCGCGATGGCCTCCATCAGGCGCGCCGCGCCCGCGGGGGTCATGGGCGGCTCTTTCTGCTTGTTGGGCTTGGTGAGATTGCCGTTGCAGTAGAAGGCGATGACGTCGTACTGGTCGATGTCGCCGTCGAACACCCCGCCGTCCTTCGAGCAGACGACCTCGAAGCCGTGCTTCTTCCCCAGCTCGGTCAGGATCTTCTCGGAGTGGCTGAGGGCGTCGCCCTTGCGCCTCACGACGGAGTGGTAGAAGCCGACGTTGCGGGTGAAGTAGAGCACCTTCTGCGGCTTCTTGCCCTCGGCGGCGCCGACCCATCCGAGGGGGAAGGCGGCGGCCCCGACTGTGGCGGCGGAGGTCCTGAGCATCTCGCGGCGGTTCATGTCTCGTCGTCTCCTACGAAGTCGTCGAGGATGATGGCACGCGGGTGGTCCACGCGCCTGAAATCAGTGTCGTTTGCCAGAATGGCCTCGCACCCTGCGCGGCGGGCGATGGCGACGCGGAGGGCCTCCCGGTGGTCATCTGACCCTCCGGCCATCATCGGCTTCTTGTCGCGTTCGGCTGACCCACTCCTGGGCGTCTTCGCCGCACAGAGGATAGGGCGCAGTTCCTTCCATGTCCTCCCACCGAGGACGTTCCTTACCCTGCCATTCACGTTCGCGGAGGCGATCCACGATCTCCCGGGCAAGCCTCTGCTGCTCGTCTGGCGTCAGCTTCTCCGTGTCCCGGAGGATACGCTCGTAGTCCTGAGCAGACATGATTCACCACCCTACTGAGTTCGTATCACAGGCAGGATCATACGCGGCCAGCGCCGGAAGATCAAGGCGCGACTCAGTGCTCGCCGCGCGCGGCGAGGCAGCAGGCGGCGGGCCGGGCGCCAGGCATGTCCATGCGGGGGCCTCTTACTTCTGGAGCTGGATGTGCACCTTCTCTATTCTGCCGGCAAAGGGATTGCTTTCCGAGTAGTCGCCCACGTTGCTTCGTGGGTCGGAGCCGGCGGCGAGGGGCTCGTCGGGCATGTCGAAGACGAGGCCGGGCAGCTTGCCCGAGGCGCCGAGGTCGGCGCCGCCCGCCTGGAAGGTGACTGCGCCGCCCTTGGCAAGCTGGACGCGGATCGCCACCTTGCCCGCTGGCAGCGGCTTCCTTGCGGTGACCACGCTCATCTCGGTGTCGCGGCGGGTGGCGAAGGCGAGACGGCCGTCCTTGAGGTAGAGCGCCCAGCCGCAGCGGTGGCCGCCGTGGGCCACGATCACGCCGTCAGGCGCCTTGGGCTCGATGGTGGCGGTGACGGTGATGGCGCGTCCCTTCACCATGGGGGCCTCGCTGCGCGGCAGCTCGTCGCCCTGCTTGAGGTCGAAGGCGAGCTTCTTCGAGGTCGCGCCCCTCCCGCCCTTGCCGCGCCGCAGGTCGCCCCAGGGCACGACGGCGTTGCGCTGCGCCCAGGCCTCGTAGAGCGCGACCATCGCCTTCACCCGCTCGGGCTGCTTGGCCGCGAGGTCGTGCAGCTCCGTGCGGTCGGCCTCCATGTCGTAGAGCTCCCAGCCGCCCGGGTACCTCGAGACGAGCTTCCACTTGCCCTGTCGGACGGCTCGGTTGCCCTCGTGCTCCCAGAAGATGGCCTCGCGGTCGATGGGCTTGTCGTCGAAGGCGGGGACGAGGCTCCTGCCCTCGGTGGGCCAGACCTTGTTGCCCTTGTGCTCGGCGGGGTAGCGGGCGCCGGCGACGTCGAGGCAGGTGGCCATGATGTCGATGACGTGGCCGGGCTGGTGGCGCAGCTCGCCCTTCGCCTTCACCCGCGCGGGCCAGTGGACGACGAGCGGGCTGGCGATGCCGCCCTCGTGCACCCAGTGCTTGTAGCGGCGGAACGGCGTGTTGGAGGCGTTGGCCCACGAGAGGCCGTAGCTGGAGAAGGAGGCGTTGGAGCCGGGCGCCCCGGTCTTCTTGCGGTCGAACCCCCAGATGCCGCCCTCGGCGCAGCCCCCGTTGTCGGCGATGAACAGGACCAGGGTGTTGGCGAGGCGGCCCGTCTCCTTGAGGGCCTCGACGATGCGGCCGATGCCTTGGTCCACCGTGTCGATCTGCGCGGCGTAGATCGCCATCTTGAGGTCCATCAGGTCCTTGTGCTTCGCGTCCACCTCGCCCCAGGGCTTCGCAGCGGTGTCGCGGGGCGTCAGCGGCCACTCCTTGCGGACGATGCCCATCTCGAGCTGTCGGGCGTGGCGCTCGGCGCGGAGCGCGTCCCAGCCTTTGGCGTACCGGCCGCGGTAGCGTGCGATGTCCTTCGGCTTGGCGTGGAGCGGCCAGTGGGGCGCGGTGTGGGCGACGTAGCAGAAGAAGGGCTCGTCGGGCTTGGCCTTGTGGTGGTCGCGGATGAACTGGGCGGTGTGGTCGTTGATGGCGTCGGTGTAGAAGAAGCCGGGCGGCGCCTGGATCTGGGTGTTGTCGTCGGTCAGCGCGTTCGGGGTGAAGAAGCTGCCCGCGCCGGTGATGGTGCCGAAGAAGCGGTCGTAGCCGCGCTGGCGCGGCCAGTTGTGCTTCGGGCCGTCGGGGCCGGTGAAGCGGGTGACGTGCCACTTGCCGGCCATATAGGTGCCGTAGCCTGCGGGCTTGAGCGCCTCGGCGATGGTCACGCACTGCTTGTTGAGGTCGCCGCGGTAGCCCTCCACCCGGTAGTCGCCCATCATGTGGCCGACGCCGGCGCGGTGCGAGTAGAGCCCCGTCATCAGCGCCGCGCGGGTCGGGCAGCAGCGGGCCGTGTTGAAGAACTGGGTGAAGCGGAGCCCGTTGCCCGCCAGCTTGTCGAGGTGGGGAGTCTCGATCTCGCCGCCGTAGCAGCCGATGTCGCTGAAGCCCATGTCATCGCACATGATCAGCACGATATCCGGCTTCGCCGCCGGCGCGCCGCGCAGCCACCTGGGCGCGGCCAGAGCCGCGGCGCCGAGGCCGAGCGAGCGGAGAAAGCGCCGACGAGCGGGAGCTTGGGACATGGTCAGTGGTCTCCTGTTCCGGGGCATCGAAGCACATCCACCATAGGGAACAAGGTCGAGCGCTGCAAGCATGACAGGGCCTCAAAGCGAGGGATGGCCCACGAGCCCGCTGTTGCGGCGACCGCCTCGACGGGGCACAATGGGCACCACAAGCCCTCGCCTGACATGCGCTCGCAGCCCGAAGGGCTGACATGGGATAGCCCAGGGCAAGCGAAGCGACGCCCTCGGTAAGGATGCCGACCACACGCCAGCCGCTCGCAGCCCTTCGGGCTGCGCGCTCTGCGTGGGGACGCTGGCATTCGAAAGAGGATCTCGCGCTCGCGCTCGTCCCTATGCTCTGCGTGGGGACGCACGCACCGCCGCTCCGCGGCTCGAACGCCAGCGACGCTGGAGCGTCGGCACGAGCGCGCGTTGGGCCTACTTGGTCTTCCTCTTCGGCTTCCTCGCGGGACGATAGGACTTGTAGGACTCGAAGAGGACGGGGCCGCCCGTCTCGCGGGGGTCGCCGGTCGCCTTGAGGCGGGCCGTGAGACGCGCGGCGAGCGCATCCCTCGTCTTCGCGTGGGCGGGGTCGGCGGCGAGGTCCGTGAGCTGGCAGGGGTCCTGGCGCACGTCGTAGAGCTCCTCGGCGGGACGCTTGCCGAAGGCCTGGTCGAAGAGGGGGGCGACCCTGGGGTGCTCGCGCATCTTGACGAGGAGCTGGTAGGGGTTGAGCCGTGCGGCGGCCTCGTCCCAGCGGTCGAGCGGCCAGGGGTCGGGCGGCTGTGCGCCGGGCTGCGCGGCGGCGCGGTCGGGCTCGTAGTTGCGGATGTAGAGGTGGTCGTGGGTGCGGATGGCCCGCATCGGGTAGTGGTAGACGTGGCCCTCGCGCCCGGTCAGCACCTCGGTGCGGGCGGGGTCCACGCGGCGCTGCCTGGTCGAGAGCAGGACGTCGAGGAAGCTGCGGCCCGTCATCGCCTTCGGGACGGGCACGCCGGCGGCCTCGAGGAAGGTGGGCGCCACGTCGCAGTGGCTCACCAGGTCGTCCACCACGCGGCCCGGCTTGCAGCGGGCGCCCCAGCGGACGACGAAGGGCATGCGGGTGCCGTAGTCGTAGAGGTTGCACTTGGCGCGTGGGATGGGCACGCCGTTGTCGCCGGTCGCGATGACAATGGTGTTGTCGAGCTCGCCCGCCTTCTCGAGGGCTGCGAGCATGCGGGCGAGGTGCTGGTCGGCATACTGGATCTCGAAGTAGTAGTCGAGGAAGTAGCTGCGGACCCCCGGCGTGTCGGGGATGAAGGGCGGGAGCTGCACGTCCTGGGCCCGGAGGCCGCTGCGTGCGCCGATGCCGTTGTCGTAGGGGCCGTGGGGCTCGTAGGCGCCGTACCAGAAGCAGAAGGGCTGGCCGGGCTTGCGGGCATCGAGGAAGGCGTCGAAGTTGGCGGCGTAGTCGTAGGGCCAGATGGCCTTGGGCGGCTTGCAGCGGATCTTCCTGTAGGCCGGCCCGGCGGGGTCGCGGGTGCGGCCGCCTGCCGTCACGTTCCCCGGCCCCCAGCCCTTGCCCGTGAAGCCGACGTGATAGTCTGCGGCCTCGAGCAGGTCGGGGTAGACGGGGAACTTCGCGGGCAGCGTGCCCCAGAGGTTGGCGCCCTCGCCGAGTCGCCAGATGTGCTGTCCCGTGCAGATGCCGCCGCGCGAGGCGGTGCACGAGGGGGCGGCGCAGTAGGCGTGGTCGAAGCGCACGCCCTCGCGCGCGATGCGGTCGAAGGCCGGCGTGCTGACCACGGGATCGCCGTAGGCGCCGGTGTGCAGCCACGACTGGTCGTCGGTGATGCAGAAGAGCAGGTTCGGGCGCTTCGGCGCCGCGGCTGCGCTGCGGATGGCGAAGGTCGCCGCGCCGAGGGCGGCCGCGTCGAGGAAGCGGCGCCGGGTCATTCGATGGCGCATGCCGGGTCTCCCGTCCGGCGCTGCCACGCGGCGAGCCGCTGCCGCAGGTCGGCGAGCAGGCCGGCGTGTGCGGGGTCGTCGATGAGGTTGGACAGCTCGAAGGGGTCGGCCTCGAGGTCGTAGAGCTCGTCGCGGTCGCCCTGGTTGCAGACATGCTTGTGGCGGCCCGTGACGAGCACGCGGCCGACGACGTCGGTCTGGTGGCCGAAGGTCTCGCACATGAGATCGTCGCGCCCGGCGTCGCCCCGGCAGACGGGGAGCAGGCTGGCGCCGTCGACGGGCCGGTCGAAGCCCGCGCCTGCCGCGTCGAGCAGGGTCGGCGCCACGTCGAGGTTGCTGACCAGCGCGCCCGACCCCCGGCCCGGCGCGACGTGGCCCGGGTAGCGCAGGGCCATGGGGATGCGGATCATCTCCTCGGGCAGGTAGCCGCTCTTGTCGAAGTGGCCGCCGTGGCAGGCCAGCGCGTCGCCGTGGTCGGTGGTCCACACGACGAGGGTGTCGTCGGCCATGCCCAGCTCGTCGAGCGCGTCGAGGATCAGGCCGCCGGCGGCATCGACCAGGCCGATCTGCGCGTAGCAGCGCGCGAGGAGCACCTGCCACGTGCTCCACGGCAGCGGGCTCGGCACGACGAGCTCGTGGTTCACGTGGAGGCCGAGGTTGCCCTCGTAGCGATAGGTCGCGGGCTTGCCCGACAGGTCGTCGCGGAAATTGCCGTACTCGCCGATGGCCTCGGGCGCATAGAGGTCGGCGAACTCGCGGGTCGGGAAGTACGGCTGGTGGGGCCCCCAGAAATCGACCCGCAGCGCGAAGGGCCTACCGCCGCCGCTGGCGGCGTGCTCGCGCAGAGCGTCGCAGGCCAGATGGGCCAGGAAGAAGGCCTCGTGGGTCTCCTTCGGCGCGGTCAGGATGCCGCAGGCGTGCTCGTTGCACCAGCCACGCGTCTGGCGGTAGCCCGGGCCGAGCGGGATCGGCTCGCCCCAGGCCTGGAGGCTGTGCTCGATGGTGACCTCGGGGGCCGGCAGGCCGCGGCGCTCGAGGTAGGCCGCGTAGTCGGGCTTCGTGTAGGGGTTGTTGTAGCTGGGGTAGCTGAGGCCCTCGCAGCCGTGGTCGAAGGCCGTCCCGGGCCCCGCGTGCCACTTGCCGAAGTAGAGGCTGCGGTAGCCGCTGCGGGCGAGGATGTCGAGGTAGGTGTCCTCGGTGAAGGGCGTGTTCTTGTCGTTCCTGGTCTCGCCGGGGTTGTGTGGGAAGAGGCCTGTCAGCATGGTGCGGCGCGCGGGGCCGCAGAGCGGGCAGGCCGAGTAGGCGTGGGAGAAGGCCACGCCCTCGGCGGCGAGACGGTCGAAGCAGGGCCGGCGCACCGGCGGCCCGGCGTCCCAGCCGTGGCGGTAGTAGGCCTGGTGGTCGTTGAGCAGGAACACGAGATTGGGGCGGTCGGGCATGGCTGTGGGCCTCCTTGCGGCTTCCCATTATGCCCCGTGTGGTCCGGGGGGGCAAGCCGCCGGGGCAGGGCGGATCCGGTTTGTGCTTGACCGGGCGGCGCGGCCCCCGGTGGCCCCGACCTCCCGCAAGGCGCGGGGGGCGCCCCGGACGTGGCTTCCCGCCCGTGGCCGAGCCGGCGCGCGACCACAACGTGACCTGCCAGCCTGACCGGCGCGTCGCTTCCCTTTGGCGCTGAGCTCTGTTCGTACGGGCCGGGTCCGGTTCGTTCCCCCGCCGAGGGCTTCTCGCGAGCCCCGGTGCAGGTACGGGGTGCGGCATGCTGGGCCGAGTCGGAACCGCTTGCCGGTCGAACGGCGTGTGGCCTCGCCGGGGCTGGGCGCTGGCGGTCGGCGCTGGGGGCTGGGCCGCGCTGGT
>CBFDBL010000263.1:0-8081 GCA_965603035.1 uncultured bacterium | reverse complement strand
TGCGGGTGTAGCGGACGTCGTGCTCGATGGAGCCTGTCTCGCCGCCGAAGAGGACGCCGCCGCCCGTGGGCAGGGAGGTGATGTGGATGTCGTGGCCCGTGTTGCCCCAGAGAATGCAGTTGACGAAGATGGGGATGGACTGCCAGACGAGTGCTCCGCCGCCGCCTTCGCTCCCGCCGGTGTTGGCGACGACGGTGCAGTGGGTGAGGGTGGGGGAGGAGTGGACGCTGCGGATGCCGCCGCCGGACTGTGTGCCCTCATTGTCGGCGATGATGCAGTTGACGACGTCGGCGATGCCGGGGCGTTCGGGGTCGTCGGTGTCGTCCTCGCCGCCGAAGTTGATGCCGCCGCCGCGAAGGGCTCGGTTGCCGACGATGCGGCAGTTGGCGATGCGGGCGTCGGTGACGTGGACGTGGATTCCGCCCCCGATGTCGGCGGCGTCGGCGCCGGTGACGGTGAAGCCGTCGATGGTGGAGTCCTCGCCCATGGTCACGGCGATGTCCATGCCATCGGCGTCGATGGTCGTGGTGCGGGCGTTCCAGTCGCGCTGGCTGAGGCTGGTCTCGGAGCCGGCGAAGCCGCCGTAGACCTCGACCGCCTGGCCGAGGGTGATGGCGTCGATGTAGGTGCCCTGGGCGACCCAGACGTGTTTGCGGCTGGGGTGTGCCGCGGCCGCGTCCACGCCGTCGCTGAGGTCGGTGTAGGCATCGGGCCAGGACAGGCCTGTGCCGGCGCCCGTGGCGTTGCGGTCCACGTAGATGGCCCGGTCGGTCTCGGCGAGGGGGATGCCGTCGATGGTGGCGCCGGTGGAGTAGTAGTTGGCGGCGTTGCGGACGAAGAGGGCGTAGTAGCGGCGGGTGCCGTTGGTGAGTGGGCCGTGGGCGAAGGTCTCGGCGTCGGCCTGTGCGACGACGGTGAGGTCGCCGCCGAGGTTCTGGCCGACGCTGTAGGTGGTGCCGTCGCTCGGGGACCAGGTGACGGGGCTGGTGGAGCTGACGATGAGGACGGCGTCGAGGCCCGCGTCGGGGTTCTCCCAGCCCAGGTCGAGCTGTGCGTCGGCCTGGTCGATGGTGAGGTTGGTGACGGGTCGGGGCCAGGTCTCGCCGGTCTGAGCGGCGCCGACGGCGTAGGCGGCGTTGATGCGACCGTGGCCGTAGCGGTAGCTGTGTCCCGTCGTGGGGTCGTAGGCCGCGCTGCCTGGGTTGATCTTCTCGGCAGTGTGCTCGAGGATGCTCTTGACCTGCTGGGCCGTGAGGTTGGGGTTGAGGGACAGCACGAGCGCGGCGACGCCTGCTGCCAGGGGCGTTGCGGACGATGTGCCGCCGAAGCCGCTCGTGTAGTCGCCAGACGAGTAGCCGTCGCCGCCGGTGCGGTCGGTGGTCGTGATGCCGTTGGCGTCGCCGTTGCTGGGGGCGAGGAAGGCGAGTGTCCGCCCGAAGTTGCTGTAGTAGGAGCGGGTATCGTGGGAGGTGGCCGCGCCCACGGCGATGACGAAGGGGAGAGCGGCGCAGGAGAGGGGCCGGATCTCCTCGGACTCGTTGCCAGCGGCGAAGAGCACGACGCAGCCCTTCCCGCCGCGGCCGCCGGCCGCCACGTCCTCGATGGCCTGCTTGACGGCATCGGGGCAGATGCGCGTGATGAAGGCCCAGCTATTGGTGATGACGTCGGCACCCTGGCTCGGCGTCGTCCTCGACCGTCCGCCCCCAGCGGATGGCGGTGAGCTTGCAGTGGGCCGCCATGCCGCTGACGCCGACGCCGTTGTCCCAGGCCGCCGCGGCGACGCCGGCCACGCACGTGCCGTGCCGCCACGCCGTCGGATCGGCGTCGTAGTCGTAGAAGTCATAGGCGTCGAGGATCTGCGAGGCGAGGTCCTCGTGGGCGATCTCGACGCCGTCGTCGAGGACGGCGATGCGGACCGTCGGGGCGCCCTCGGTGATGCTCCAGGCACCCTCGGCATCGACGTCGGCGTCTGCGACGGCGCCGTTGGTGCCGTTGTTCTCGAGATGCCACTGGTCGGGGTAGTAGGGGTCGCTGGGGCTGTCGAGGGGCACCTTGGTGGTGAGGTAGTTGGGGTGTGCGAAGGCCGTGATGTCGGCCTCGTGGAGACGGTTGGCGACGGCCAGGGGGTCGCGGCCGACGCCGGCCCTGAGCCGCACGATGTAGAGGCCGGCCCTGTAGCCCTTGCGACGGGCGACCTTCACGCCGAGCCGCTCGTGGAGCGCCTCGATGGCCTCGCGGCTGGCGCCGGGGCGGTACTGGACGACCACCTCATCGGTCACGACCACCGGCGCGCCACGGAGCTCGTATGCCGGGCCCTCGTAGTCCACGTCGCGCCGCCGACGCTCCCGCAGCGCCTTGTCGGGCGACAGCACCTCCACGCGCCGCGCGCGCCGTCGTAGACCACGACCCGCCGCTGGGTCCGCGACAACTCCAGCCGACGGCCACGCACGTAGAAGAAGTCGTCTCCCCGGCACGGCGTCGCCAGGGAGACGAGGACCGACAGCGCCAGGGCCCACAGCCCTACAGACTGGTCACCGCGCAGCATCGTCAACTCCCGGTGGGCTGTTGGGACCGCTGGCAACCACCACGGTGAGGCGGAGCCAAGTTTCCTCTCCGCACGCCCCTGTTGAGAGGGCCATAGCTCTCCCCTCCCGGCTTCTCCCATTATCGCGCCGCGAAGCCGTGCAGTTCAAGGCGAAACCGCGGCAGGGTCGGCGTCACAGAGCAAGCGCGCTCGCCAGCGGCAAGGCCGACACCAGGCCTCGACCCCTGAGGCGTGGCTGCCCGACGCGGCGGCGGCATGGAGAGGCCGACCCACCGACGCATGCGCCAGCGAATCGGCCCCTGGCATTGGAGCGGGCGATGGGATTCGGACCCACGACCCTCAGCTTGGGAAGCTGATGCTCTACCGCTGAGCTACGCCCGCTCGGCACACCAGGAGTATAGGCCAAGGGGCCGCGCTTGTCAACGGCGTTTCGCCCTTCGGGCAGGAAGCGCGGGCCGGTCGCGGTCTCGCCTGCCGTGGGCTCGGCCCGGCGTATCACGGCCTGGCGCGGAAAGCAACACGAGGCGCGGCTCGGCTTGATGCGCGCCCCGCGCTCGGTTAGAATACCGCCGCGCAGACCGGCTTCCCAGGAGACCCCGTCGGCCGTGAACGACGCGGCGGAAACCACGCACGTGCCCTGCAACCTGTGCGGCGCCGACGACGCCGAGGTGCTCTACGACGGGCTGCCCGTCGTCCGCTGCCGCCGCTGCGGGCTCGTCTACGTGCAGCCGCAGCCGAGCGACGAGGCCCTGGCCGCGGTCTACACCGAGGCCTACTTCACCAGGCCGACGCAGCGAGGCGAGCGGGCCTATGTCGGGAACCGCGCGGGCCTCGAGCGCTTCTTCGACGGCCGGCTCCGCCGCCTCGAGCGCCTCGTGCGACCGGGCCGCCTGCTCGAGGTCGGCTCGAACCTCGGCTTCCTGCTCCACGTCGCCCGCCGCAAGGGCTGGCAGGCGGTGGGCCTCGAGCTCTCGGAGTTCGCGGCCGCCTATGCCCGCGAGCAGCTCGGCGTGGACGTCCGGGCTCTGCGGCTCGACGAGGCAGGCTTCGAGCCCATGGCCTTCGACGCCGTCGTCATGCGCGACCTGCTCGAGCACGTCCGCGACCCCAGGGCCACCCTGACCGAGGCACACCGCGTCCTGCGGCCAGGCGGGGTGCTGGCCTTGTCGATGCCGAACTTCGGGTGCGCGAACGCGGGGCTCGCCGGCCCGGCGTGGCGGCACCTGCACGTCGAGCAGCACCTGTACCAGTTCACGCCTGGCACGCTGCGCCGCCTGCTTGGCGAGTGCGGCTTCGAGGTGGTCGAGATGACGAGCCGCTACGATTCGCCCGCGAGCCGCGAGGCCTACGCCGCGGCGACCGACCGCGGGCGGCGCCGCGCGCTGGCGTGGCACGCCGCGCTGCGGGGCGACATCGTGTTCCTGCCTCTCGGCACCCACCTGCGGCGGGTGCTGCGCGCCGCCGCCATGGTGCTGAGCCTGGTCGCACGGCCCTTCCGCGACCGGCTGAGCGACGATATCCTGGAACTCCACGCGCGGAGGAGGAGCGAATGATTCTCGGGGTGGACTACTATCCGGAGCATTGGCCCGAGGGACGCTGGTCGACGGACGCCGAGCTGATGGCGGCGGCCGGCATCCAGGTCGTGCGGCTCGCCGAGTTCGCCTGGTCGCGGCTCGAGCCGGCGGAGGGCGACTACCAGCTTGGCTGGCTCGACCGCGCGCTCGAGGTGCTGTCGGCCAGGGGCATCCAGGCGGTGCTGGGCACGCCGACGGCCGCGCCGCCCGCCTGGCTCGTCGCGCAGCACCCCGACATCGTGCCGCTCGACGAGCAGCGCCAGCCGCGCGGCTTCGGCGCGCGCCTCCACCGCTGCCTCACCAGCCCCACCTTCCGCCGCTACTCGCGCGCCGTCACCGAGGCCATGGCAGAACACTACGGCAGCCATCCCGCCGTCATCGGCTGGCAGACCGACAACGAGCTCACCGCCAACCGCTGCTACTGCGATGCCTGCGCCGACGCCTTCCGCGCGTGGCTCGAGCGCAAGTACCACACCCTCGACGCCCTCAACGACGCCTGGGGCACCGTCTTCTGGAGCCAGGAGTACACCGCCTGGGCCCACGTGCCCCTCCCCTGGCGCACGGCCTGCGGGGCCATGGCCCACAACCCCTCGCTCCTGCTCGACTACCGCCGGTTCGCATCCGAGACGACCGTGGAGTTCCAGCGCGAGCAGATCGCCATCCTCCGCAAGCACTGCCCCGACCACTTCGTCACCCACAACTACATGGGTCTCCACGACTCGGTGGACTACTATGCCCTGGCCGCCGACCTCGACTTCGTGTCGTGGGACAACTACCCGAGCGGCTCGGCCGCCCTGCCCCACGACGTGACGCGCGGTGTGAAGCGGCGGAACTTCTGGGTGATGGAGGAGAAGTGCGGCCACACCGGCTGGCAGCAGATGAGCCCGGTCCCGCGTCCTGGGCAACTGCGTGCCTGGGCGTGGCAGGCGGTGGGCCACGGGGCCGACGCCATCGTGTTCTTCCGGTGGCGGAGCTGTCGCTCGGGCACCGAGCAGTTCTGGCAGGGCGTCCTGAACCACGATGGGCGGCCCGGCCGCCGCTACCGCGAGATCGCGGAGCTCGGCGCGGAGCTCGAGGCCTTCGCGCCGCACCTCGATGGCACGACGCCGCGCAACCCGGTCGCCATCCTCTACGACTACGACCAGATCTGGGCGCTCCAGATCCAGCCCAACGCCCCCGGCTTCAGCTACCGTCTGCTCCTCGAGCGCTACCACCAGGGCTTCACCCGCAACGGCGTGGGCGTGGACGTCGTGAGCACGGCCGCCGAGCTCGACGGCTACAGGCTCGTGGTCTGTCCGCCGCTCTACCTGCTCGACGAGGCGCTGGCCGATCGGCTCGAGGCCTACGTCGCCCACGGCGGCCACCTGGTCGTCTCGCCCCGCACGGGGGTGAAGGACGAGCACAACCTCGCCCGCGCCGAGCCGCTGCCCGGCCCGCTCGCCTGGGTGGTCGGCGCCACGGTCGTCGAGTACGACGCCGCCGGCCAGGGCACCAACGCCGTCGAGCTGCGGGCCGGCGAGCGCTTCACCGTGAGCGCCTGGTGCGACGTGCTCCACACCGAGGGCGCCGAGGTCGTCGGCCGCTACGTCAGCGACTTCTACCGCGGCCGCCCCGCCATCACCCGCCACCGCTTCGAGGAGGGCACGGCCTGGTACCTCGGCGTCGTGGGCGAGCCGCGCTTCTACCGCCACTTCCTCCGCGCCCTGCTCGACGAGCTCGATATCGACCGCGTCCCCGGGCTCGCACCCGGCGTCGAGATCGCCTCCCGCACAGGCGAGGATGGGACCCTCCACGTCGTGACCAACCTCACGGGCGCCCCGCAGCGGGTCGAGCTGCCGCACGCCTGCGAGGACATCGCGGCCCGCGCCATCCTCACCGAGCCCATCCGCCTCGACCCCTACGGCGTCCGCATCCTCCGCACGAAAGGCTGACGCCGTGGACGCGACCGACCGCCGCCTGCTCGACCGCCTCCAGGCGCCCCTGCCGCTCGTCCCGCGGCCCTTCGCCGCCGTCGCCGCCGAGCTGGGCCTCAGCCACGACGACGTGCTCCGCCGCGTCCGCGCCCTGCACGAGCGCGGGATCATCCGCAGGATCGGCCCCGTCCTCGACCCCGAGAAAGTCGGCCGCGTGGGCGTGCTCGCCGCCATGGCCGCGCCGGCCGACCGCATCGACGAGGCCGCCGCCGCCGTCTCCGCCTGCGAGCGCGTCACCCACAACTACGAGCGCAAGCCCATCCACGGCCACTGCCCCTACACCCTGTGGTTCACCCTGACCGCCACCTCCCAGGAGACCCTCGCCGAGGCCATCGACGCCGTCGCCGAGGCCACGGGCCTGCCCGTGACGACCTTCCCCGTCCGCCGCAAGTTCAAGATCGGCGTCCGCTTCGCCTTGGCCGAAGAGAACGATGATGGATGACCTCGACCGCCGAATCATCGAGGCTCTCCAGGACGGCCTCCCCCTCATGGCTGAGCCTTACGCCGAGGCCGCGCGACAGCTCGGCATCGCGGAGCAGGAGCTGATGGAGCGCCTCAGCGCCATGCTCGGCCGCGGCGAGGTCCGCCGCATCGCCGCCTCCATCGCCCACCGCAACGCGGGCATCGCCGCCAACGTCATGTGCATCTGGCGCATCCCGCCCGAAGGGGTCGAGGCCTTCGCCCGCCAGGCCGCCCGCTGCGACGCCATCACCCACCTCTACGACCGCGAGACCGCGCCCGACTGGCCCTACAACGTCTACGCCATGGTGCACGGCCGCCGCCTCGCCGACTGCGAGGCCGTGATCGCCGACCTGTGCAGCCGCACCGGCCACGCCGACTACGTCGCGCTGCTCAGCACACGCGAGTTCAAGAAGACCTGGACAAGGCTCTAGCCCCCTGCGGAACGGGACTCAGCATGCCGAACCTGCGCAAGCTCGCCGTCATCGGTTTCGATTCCATCTCGCTCGCCACGCTCGAGACCTTCGTCGAGCGAGGGGTCCTGCCCACCGTCGGGCGGCTCATGCGCGAGGGCTCGGTCACCCAGACCTGGCCGTGCTTCCCCATGGAGACGGGCACGAACTGGGCGTGCCTCGCCACCGGCGCCTCGCCCTGGGTCAGCGGCTGCAACATGAGCGTCCACCTGCCAGGCACGCCGCTGAACCAGCGGACCCGAGGCTTCCCAGCCGCGATCTGCCAGGCCGAGCAGCTCTGGACCACCGCGCACAAGGCGGGCAAGCGCTCCGTCGTGTTCGACTGGTCGCAGAGCTGGCCGCCCGCGTTCGACGACGGCCTGATCCACGTCGGCGAGGACGGCCGGCCCGACAACGCCTTCCGCGCGCTCCAGGAGGTGAGGGCCTACGCGACCCAGCCTCGCCAAGTCGGCTTCCACGTCGCGCAGATCGAGGCGCGCCCGGCAGAGGGATGGGCGGCGCCGTGCGACGGAGCGCTCGACTTCGAGGTGACGATCCAGCCCGGCCCGGCGAGCCGCTACGAGCGGGTCGAGTCGCTCTGGGCGCTCGTCGCCCCGGGCGCCGACGGCTTCGACCACGTGGCCATCCACGACGCGAGGAGCAACCCGGAGCCGCTGCTCGTCGCACGCCTCGGCGACTGGACCGGCTGGCGGGAGCACACCTTCACGGCCGACGGCCAGCCGGTCCGCGCGGCGCTGCGCGCCAGGCTGCTCAAGCTGTCGCCCGACGGGACCGACGTGCACCTCTACCTGAGCGAGATCTACCCGCAGGACGAGTTCGTGCATCCGACGTCGCTGGCGCCGCGGCTCGTCGAGCGGGCGGGGCCCTTCGTCATCCAGGCATCTCGGCAGCAGGTAGTGCAGGGCGGGGCGTCCGACATCGCGACCTATATGGACGAGCAGCAGCACCTCGCCCGCTGGTGGCGCGACGCCGCGGCCTGCGTCCTGGCCGAGCAGCCCTGGGACCTCTTCATGCTCAAGTGGCACGGCCCCGACTGGACCAACCACCTGACCATGTA
>CBFDBL010000262.1:0-8087 GCA_965603035.1 uncultured bacterium | reverse complement strand
CCGAGGGTGCCAGGGAACTCGGCCTTGTAGACGTCGCACAGGCCGCTGAGGTGCTGCGCGCTCTCGACGGCGGTGCGCGGCTTGCGCGCGAGGTACGACGGCGAGCTCTTCCGCTCGTCGGCGAAGGGGTAGCTCAGCGCCTCGAGCAGCAGCACGATGTCGTGGCGATCGCAGTCGGCGGCCACCCGCTCGACCAGGTCGCGCTGGCGCTGGGCGCTCTCGGCGTGGTCGGGCTCGTAGTAGACCAGCAGCTTGACGGCGTCGGCGCCCATCCGCTTGATCTGCGCCACGCTCCAGCCCGGCTCCACGACCGCCAGGCGGCCGTTGCCGTCGGGGGTCGTCTCCGGCCACCCCCGCTCGAGCCGCACGATCAGCCCTGCCGTCGGCGGCAGCTTGAAGCCGCACACCGCCTGCCACGCGCCGTAGACGGGGTCGAGCAGCACCGCCGACGCCTTCCGCCCGAGGTGGCGCGTCAGCGCCAGCTTCGCCGCCACCAGCTCCTCGCTCGTCGGCTCGCGTTCGTCGCCGACCCGCGTCAGCGCCGCGTGGGCCATCTGCGCCATCGGCACGTTCTGGTCGAGCGCCAGCATCGTCAGCGTGCCGTTGGAGTTCGTCAGCCGTTGCATCCCCAGCAGCTTGCCGGGGGTCATCGACGCGATCTCCAGGGCGTTGCGTCGCGCCATCTCGCCATCTCCCGCAGCAGTGTCGGGCCGGGGCTCCCCGCCACCCCGTGGAATATACCCCGATCCGGGGCCCAAAGCAAGACCCTGCCACCGCGGCCGCAGCCGCCGTGCCGGGGGCGCGCGCGACGGGCCTCTGCGCTCTGGTGGTCGTCGCAGGGGCCGATCGTGCTGCCAATCGGCGGGGCGGGGCGCATAAGTGCTTTGCGAGGTGTGGTTTACAGAATCGCCGGCTTGACTCCGCGCCGGGGCCGGGCTAGACTTCCATGACTCGTGCGCGTGGTCCGTATCCTGCGTTGGGGTGTACTACATGACGGTCGAGCAGACGGGGTACGGCTCGGCCCAGGGCGGCGCGGCGTCGGACGCGCTGGCCGGCGAGCTGGCGTGCCCCCCGGGAGGGACGGCGCAACGGCTGCCCCGCGGCCTGCGGCTGCGGCTCACGGTCGCGATCCCGCTGGTGGTGACGGGCCTGGTGATGCTCAGCGGGTTCGTGGCCTTGTGGATCGGGCATCCGCTGTTCTTCGCGACGGCGGGCCGGGCGTCGGCGGCGGAGGTGGAGCAGCGGGTGGCGTGGGCCTTCCTGGCGGTGGGCGGCTTCGCGTTCCTGTCGCTGCTGGTGGCGGTGGCGCTGGCGGGGTCGATCGCGCGCCCGCTGCGGGAGCTGACGTCGCGTGTGGCGTCGCTGCGCCCGGCGTCGGGCGATGCCGTGGCAGCGGGGGCGGACGCGACGGAGATCGGGGCTCTGGGCAGCGCGCTGGAGGGGGTGGTGAGCTCGGTCTCCGACCTGATCCTGGAGAGCTATACGCTGCGCAGCCTCGAGAGCGGCGTGGCGACGGTGGACCAGGCCGGGGTGGTGACGAGCCTGAACGCGGTGGCGGCCGAGGTGCTCGGCGTGGCGGCGGGCGAGGCGGTGGGGCATCGGCTCGCCGACGTGCTGCCGGCGGAGGGGGCGAACGAGGTGTTCCTGCGGTCGCTGGGCGAGGCTTTGGCGGGGACGGGGCACGCGTCGTCGGCGGAGGCGGCGGTCCTGACGCCCGCGGGCCGCACGGTGCAGCTCGGCTACAGCATCTCGCCGCTGCGCGACGAGACGGGGCACTCGCTGGGCCTGGTGGTGACGTTCAAGGACCTGGCGGAGCAGAAGCTGGCCGAGCAGCTCCTGCGGCGCGCCGAGAACCTGGCGGTGCTGGGCTCGATCGCCTCGGGCCTGGTGCACGAGATCCGCACGCCGCTGGGCGCGGTGCGCGGCTATGCCGAGATGGTCGAGGCCGACCTGCCGCCCGGCTCCGAGCTGCGCCAGTACACCGGGCGGATCGTCACGGCGGTGGACCGCATGGACGCGCTGGTGCGGGACCTGCGGACCATCGGGCACCCGGAGCCGCGGTCGATCGAGCCGCACGACCTCGGCGCGCTGACCCGCGAGACGGTGGCCTTCTGCCGTGCGGGCGGGAGCGGTCGCGGCATCGAGGTCCGCGAGGCCTATGCCGAGGGCCTGCCGCCGGTGCCGAGCGACGGCGAGCAGATCGCGCAGGCCCTCTCGAACGTGCTGCGCAACGCCTTCGAGGCCGTGGACGCCGGCGGCCACGTGGCCGTGCGGACCTGGCGGCACAACGGCACGGTCGCCATCGCGATCCACAACACGGGCTCGTTCATCCCGCCGGAGCGCCAGGAGAAGCTCTTCGAGCCCTTCTACACGACCAAGCGCAAGGGCACGGGCCTCGGCCTGGCCATCGCGCACCAGATCGTCCGAGCCCACGGCGGGCGCATCGCCGTCGCCAGCGACCCCGACGCGGGCACCACCTTCACCGTCGAGCTCCCGCTCGTCGGCCCCGACGCTGTTCCGGAAGGCTGACCCCACCATGTCCGATCGCATTCTCGTTGTCGATGACGAAGAGCTGATGCAGGACCTGCTCCGCGAGATGCTCACCAAGAGCGGGTTCGAGGTCGCCGTGGCGGGCGACGCGGAGGCCGGGCTCGAGCAGTTGCGCCGCGAGAGCTTCGCCGTCGTGCTGCTCGACGTGCGGCTGCCTGGGATGAGCGGGATGGCGGCGCTGCCGCGGATCCTCGACCAGGACCCGGGGATGCCGGTCATCCTGATCACGGCGCAGGGCTCGCGCGAGATGGCGGTCCGCGCCATCAGGGCCGGGGCGTACGACTTCTTCGAGAAGCCCTTCAAGCGCGACGAGCTGCTGATCGTGGTGCGCCGTGCCATGGAGCGTCGTGCGCTGGGCCGCGAGCGCGACGCGCTCGCCGAGCGGGTGGCCGAGCGGTGCTCGTTCGCGAACATCATCGGCGAGAGCCCGCCCATGCGCCGGGTGTTCGAGCGGGTGGCCAAGGTCGTCGGCTCCGACGTCACGGTGCTGATCTACGGCGGGAGCGGCACGGGCAAGGAGCTGCTGGCCGAGGCGATCCACCACAACAGCCGCCGCCGCGAGCGGCCCTTCGTCAAGTTCAACTGCGTGGCCATCCCCGACGGCCTGCTCGAGAGCGAGCTGTTCGGCCACGAGCGCGGGGCCTTCACGGGCGCCGTCGCCCAGCGCAAGGGCCGCTTCGAGCTCGCGCACACCGGCACCATCTTCCTCGACGAGATCGGCGACATGGCCCCGGGCACCCAGGCCAAGATGCTGCGCGTCCTCCAGGAGCGCGAGTTCGAGCGCGTCGGCGGCAGCGAGACCGTGCCCGTGGACGTCCGCATCATCGCCGCCACCAACCGCGACCTCGCCGAGGCCGTCCGCGACGGCGACTTCCGCGAGGACCTCTACTACCGACTCAACGAGTTCCCCATCTGCCTGCCCCCGCTCGCCGAGCGACGCCACGACGTCCCGCTGCTCGTCGCCCACTTCGTCGCACAGTTCGCCCGCGAGGAGGGCAAGCCGGTCCGCGGATTCTCCGACGACGCCCTCCGCACCCTGCTCGCCTACGACTGGCCTGGGAACATCCGCCAGCTCCGCGGCGTCGTCCGCAGCGCCGTGCTGCTGGCCGAGGACCCGGTCATCGGCTCCGAGTGTCTGCCCCCCGAGCTGCTCACCTACCAGCCCCAGGTGCCCGACGACGTCGAGATCGAGGCCGGCGAGACGATCGACGATGTCCTCGAGCGTATCGAGCGCCGCCTCATCTGCGACGCGCTCGAGCGCGCCGGCGGCGTCCAGGCCCAGGCCGCGCGCCTCCTCGGCTGCTCCGACCGCAGCCTCTGGCACCGCGTCAAGAAGCTCGCCATCGACGTCGACGCCTTCAAGCCCGTCCCCGCCCGCGCCGCCCCGCCCACCCCGCGGCCCGTGCACGACGAGCCCGTGCACGCCGGCGGCTGAGCCCGACGCCCACCGGCACCGCGCGCGCGTCCACCGCTTTTCCGCCTTCCCGCCTTGACACGACAGGCGCCGCGCGGTAGGATGAGCGGCGCCCGGAGCCCCACCGGGCCACCTTCCCCGTGATAGCGCAATGCTGCGAAGGAGTGTCGGGCTATGTGGAAGACGCTGCGCGCCGTGCTCGTCGGCTGCCTGTGCCTGTCGATGACCTCGTGTGGATGGCTCGGCTGCAAGAAGAAGAAAAAGGACTACGCCAAGCCGCTGCCGCCCGGCGAGATGGCGCTCGTCAAGCTCACCGACCCGAAGGACTACCCCGACTTCGGCACCGGCTTCAAGAGCCGCGCCGGCCTCGTCGAGGCCATCGACCACAGCCTCGACTACTACCGAAAGCCCTCGTCGAAGACCTTCTTCCCCTACCTCGACATCTCCCACGAGCGCGCCGCCCTGACCCTCGAGACGTTCAAGACCGTGCTCCGCGAGGCCAAGGACCCCAGCGACCTGAACCGCATTATCGCCGAGCGCTTCGACATCTACATGTCCAGGGGCTGCGACGAGCAGGGCACCGTGCTGTTCACCGGCTACTGCACCCCCATCTTCAAGGGCAGCAAGACCCGCACCGGCGACTTCCGCCACCCGCTCTACCGCCAGCCGCCCGACCTGGTGAAGAAGCCCGACGGCACCCCGCTCGGGCGCCGCGCGGCCGGCGGCCAGATCGTGCCCTACTACACCCGCCGCCAGATCGAGACCGAGCAGCTCTTCGCGGGCAAGGGCCTCGAGCTCGTCTGGCTGCGCGCCCCGCTCGAGGCCTACATCGCCCACGTCCAGGGCTCCGCCATCATCGAGCTGCCCGACGGCACCGAGCTGCGCATCGGCTACGCCGGCAAGACCGACCGGCCCTACACCTCGATGGGCATGGCCATGGTCGCCGACGGCCGCTTCTCCGCCGCCGAGCTCTCGCTCCAGAAGATCATGACCTACTTCGACAAGCACCCCCTCGAGCTCAGGACATACATGTACAAGAACGACTCCTACGTCTTCTTCACCGAGAGCGAGGGCGGGCCCTTCGGCTCCATCAACTGCCCCGTCACACCCTTCCGCTCCATCGCCACCGACAAGAGCGTCTTCCCACGCGGCCTGCTCGCCTACGTCGTCACCAAGGCACCCGTCATGAAGACCCGCGACAAGGTCACCTTCGAGCCCTTCTACAGCTTCGCCCTCGACCAGGACACCGGCGGCGCCATCCGCTCCGCCGGCCGCTGCGACATCTACATGGGCGTCGGCCCCGACGCCCTGCTCCTCGCTGGACGCCAGAACGCCGAGGGCAAGCTTTACTACCTCGCCGTGAAGTAGCGCTGATCGGCAACGCAAGGCGTAACAGTGGGATCACCCGTCGGCCGGGACAAGCCTCCGCGGTTGTGTCTTCGGTTGCTTCGTCTCTGGGTCGGCTCGGCGGAAGTGGGAGGGACCTTCCTGTGAACGCGCCAAGGATTCGGTTTTCATGTTGGGTGCGCTGGAAGAAGAGACTGTGCTTGGAGTATGCTGACGCTCCAGGGGTTCACGTCCTCGGTCGCTTCTGCCGGACGCCTTCTGCCGGGCCGGCGGATCCGAACGACTCTCGGGTGATCTACATGGGCGAGACGTGCTCCAGGTTGAAATCGAGATGGGGCCAGTTCGACGGCGCAGCGTTCAGGGGCAACTCTGGGCACAGTGGCGGGGTTAGCTACAGACAGATATACGGCGATCAGGGCCGGTATCTCCACGTCGCCGCGTTCCCTGTTCATGCGCTCACCGAGGGCCTCTGTCCCTTGTTCATCCGATACGTTGAGCGCAAGCTGCTCTGGCGATTTGCGCAGCAGTGGGGGCGGCCACCAAAGCTGAACCGCAAGTAGGCCGGCTCAGAAACAGCTAGTGTAGTGTCTTGAAACTGTCGAAGAGAAATCGAATTTGCCGGGTCGTGCTCCGTCTGATCTCGTGAAAGGAGGTCAGCGGATGAGGAATGCCCCTGTTGTCGTGTTGACGGACGAGGAACGCGCAGTCCTTCAACGATGGTCTCGGGGCCGCACGACAGCGGTGCGGCTTGCGCAGCGATCGAAGATTGTCCTGATGGCGGCCGAGGGCATGCGCAGCCAGGCCATCGCGAGCGCACTGGGCACGACGCCGAACACGGTGGGCCGCTGGCGCACTCGGTTCGCCGAGAAGCGCCTCGCCGGGATCGAGAGGGATGCACCGCGTAGCGGACGCAAGCCCACGAAGATTCAGAAAATGGCACCGGTGATCATCGAGAAGACGACCCAGGAAACCCCTGTGGCAGCCACCCACTGGAGCACGCGCACGATGGCAGCCGAAGTCGGCGCGTCTCGTGCCATGGTGCATCGGGTCTGGAAAGCTGCCGGTCTCAAGCCACACTTGACCCGGACGTTCAAGCTGAGTAACGACCCCCACTTCGTCGACAAGCTCCTCGACGTGGTGGGGCTGTACCTGAACCCGCCCGAGCACGCGCTGGTCTTCTGTGCGGACGAGAAAAGCCAGATCCAGGCCCTCGACAGAACGCAGAAGAGTCTTCCCTTGTTCCCAGGACGATGCGGCACGTTGACCCACGACTACAAGCGCAACGGTACCACGACGTTGTTTGCGGCGATGAGCATGGCAGACGGCAAGCTCATCGGGACCTGCATGCCACGCCACAGGCACCAGGAGTGGATCAAGTTCCTGACCCTCATCGACCGCGAGGTCCCCGCCGAACTCGGCGTGCACCTCATCGTGGACAACTACCGCACCCACAAGCACGAGAAGGTCAAGCGGTGGCTGAAGCGACACCCGCGCTTCCACGTGCATTTCATCCCAACGTCTTCGTCGTGGCTGAACCTGATCGAGCGCTGGTTCCGCGAACTCAGCGACAAACGCATCCGCCGCGGTTCGTTCCCGTCGGTGCCTCGTCTCGTCGCCGCGATCCTTGAGTTCATGGAGCACTGCAACAAACATCCGAAACCGTTCGTCTGGACGGCCAAGCCCGAGCAGATCCTCCAGAAAGTCGCGCGAGCTCGGGCCGTCCTGGATAGTCTTCAATCTGATTGAGACACTACACTAGCAGCGCTGGTAGCTCGGTTGTCACCACGCTGTAAGAGCCTGCAAGAGCCTGTACCCGCCACGGTGTCATTGCGCTGGCCCGGGCGTGGCACGGAGTCCCCGCGGCACCGCCGCGTCGAGGGCGCCGTCGAAGCGAAACAGGGTCAGCGTCTGGTCGTCGAGCGCGTGCCGCTTTACGGGCACGAAGTCGGCGGTGTAGCGACGCACGGAGCTGATGGAGCTCGTCGATGGCCGCGTCGGCGGGTCGGAAGCCGGTGTTCATGGACCCGATCTGGATCGGCAGCGGAAGCTGCCGGATGCGGAGCGGCTGGGTGTTCGGGCTCCTCGCGTTGCCCACGCAGCGGTCGGATGCGAGCTTGCCGTCGAGGTAGATGGCCATCGCTGTCTTGCCGCCGTCGTCAAGCTTCCACTGCACGACCACGTGGTGCCAGTGGCCCCGCCGCCAGCCGCGGATCGACGCCGCGACGCTCCGCGGCTCGTAGCGCGAGTTTGACAGGATGCATTGGAGCGAGCCACTGGTCTCGTGGGAGATGGTGAGCGAATCGCGGTTCGACAGATAGGGGTAGTCGGGCCGGATGGGGCCCATGTGGAAGAAGGCGTGCTCGAGCGACCAGCCCGGCCCCGAGGGGCGGGAGGCCACGTCCCAGTTGGGCTTGACCCAGAACTCGACCGTCCCCTCCGCCAGGTCGATGGCTCTCGGGTCGGCGGAGCCGAAGTGAGCGGGATGGGCGAGCGCCTTGCCGCTGACGCCCTCAGCGAAGAGCCGCTCGCGTCGCACGACGGCCCGACGCGGGCTGCCGAGGCGGCGGACGAAGCTCCACTCCCCCTCGCGCGTGCGAAGCGCGAAGGTGCAGACGACGCCGGGGACCTCCTGCGGGACGAGCGCGTGGAACGGCTCGCGCGGCCGCCAGATGAGTCGCACCACGTCGGCGCTGCCGAGATCCCTCCGCCCGAGGGTCTTGACGCCGTCGGAGAAGCTCGCTGTCTGACTACCATTCATCGGCACGGCTGGCCCTAC
>CBFDBL010000261.1:0-8125 GCA_965603035.1 uncultured bacterium | reverse complement strand
GTGGCTATTCTCCGGTGGCACAGGCATCCTGGCTGTGACGATGTCGAGGAGCTCCTCCCTGCACGCGGCTCGGCGGGAGCCACGCCCTCCCGCACGGGTTGGGGGCCTGTGCCACGAGTTTGACAGCGCTGCGGCCCGCTGCTAGGGTGAGCGCCGGACGCAGATCCCAAGGCAATGAAGCGAGGAGAGCGATGATGCGAACGGGATGCGTGATGGCTGCTTGTGTGGTGTGGGCCGCGAGTGCCGTTGCGGGGACGGTGGGCAAACTCGTGCCCGTGCCCTTCGAGCAGGTGACGATCGAGGACAGCTTCTGGTCACCGCGTCTGGAGACGAACCGCAAGGTGTCGATCCCGCACAATCTGGATACGTGCGAGAGCACGGGGCGGACCGACAACTTCCGGCACGCGGCGGGCGTGACGCCGAAGGGCAAGTTCCGCGGCCACATCTTCCACGACAGCGACGTCTTCAAGGTTCTCGAGGGCGTCGCCTACTCGCTCCACACCCACCCCGACCCGAAGCTCGAGGCTCGCCTCGACGAGATCATCGGCTACATCGCCAAGAGCCAGCAGCCGGACGGCTACCTCAACACGTGGTTCATCGTGGCCAGACCGAAGGAGCGGTGGAAGAACCTGCGTCACGCCCACGAGCTCTACTGTGCGGGCCACATGTTCGAGGCCGCCGTCGCCCACTACCGCGCGACGGGCAAGAAGACATTTCTCGCCGTGGCCTGCAAGTATGCCGACTATATCGACACGGTCTTCGGCCCCGACAAGCGCCACGGCATCGCCGGCCATCCCGAGATCGAGCTGGCCCTCGTCAAGCTGTGGCGGGCGACGGGCAACGAGCGCTACCTCAAGCTCGCCCGCTTCTTCGTCGAGGAGCACGGTAACAGCAAGGATCGCAAGCTCTTCGGCGGATACTGCCAGGACCACGCGCCGGTCCGCGAGCAGACCGAGCCCGTGGGCCACGCGGTGCGCTTCCTCTACTTCTACAGCGGCGTGGCCGATCTCGCCGGCACCGACGGCGACCAGGGCTACATCGACACGATGGAGCGCCTGTGGCAGTTCATCGCGACCAAGAAGATGTACGTCACCGGCGGCGTCGGGGTTCAGGGGCACGGCGAGGGGTTCGCCAGGCCCTACTACCTGCCGACCTACAGGGCCTACTGCGAGACCTGCGCGTCCATCGGCATGGTCTTCTGGAACCACCGTCTGGCGCTGCTGCACGGCGAGGGGCGCTTCGCGGACCTGGTGGAGCGGCTGCTCTACAACGGGGCGATCTCGGGCATCGCGCTGGACGGCTCGAAGTTCTTCTACGTCAATCCGCTCGCGAGCAAGGGCAACCACCACCGCCAGGCCTGGTACGGCTGCGCCTGCTGCCCGACGAACGTGGTGCGGTTCCTCTCGTCGGTGGGGCAGTACGTCTACGGTCGGATGGCTGACGGGGAGGGGGTGACTGTGCTCCAGTACGTGGCCGGGAAGGGCACGGTCGAGCTCAAGAGCGGCAAGGTGACGCTCGTGCAGAACACGCGGTATCCGTGGGCGGGCGAGGTGTCGATCGTGGTGGAGCCCGAGCGGGCCGGCGAGTTCACCGTGCAGGTCCGCATCCCTGCGTGGTGCGAAGGTGCGAGCGTGAGCGTGGACGGGAAGGTGGTGTCCGCGAAGCCCAGGGACGGCTTCGTGGCGCTGCGGCGGAAGTGGGCGGCGGGCGCGACCATCGCTCTGCGCTTCCCGCTGCTCGTCCGCCAGGTCGAGGCGGACCCGCAGGTCGAGGCTTGCACGGGGCGGCTGGCGGTGATGCGCGGCCCCGTCGTCTACTGCCTCGAGGACACCGACAACGCGTGCGCCGTGGACCAGGTGGCGATCCCGAAGGGCGCGAGGTTCCAGACCGAGTTCCAGGCCGACCTGCTCGGCGGCGTGACCGTGCTCAGGACGAAGGGGCAGCAGCAGGCCATCGCCGAGACGGCCGACGGCTTCGACGTCACGAGCCGCGCCGTCGATCTCACCCTCATCCCCTACTACGCCTGGGACAACCGCGAGCCGGGGCGGATGGTCGTCTGGGTCCCCGCCGAGCTGCCGCAGGCCGCCGACCTGAAGGGCGCCACGATCGCCTTCGTCGCGAGGGCCTCGTCCTCCCACCGCAACCCCAGGGACGGCGGGCAGGCGCTCAACGACAACGTCCTGCCCAAGAGCTCCATCGACCACGACGTCCCGCGCTTCACCTGGTGGCCCCACAAAGGAACGACTGAGTGGGTCGTCTACACGTTCAGCAAACCCAAAAGACTCTCGAAGGCCGAGGTCTACTGGTTCGACGACACCGGCCGCGGCGGCTGCCGCGTCCCGAAGTCCTGGCGCCTGCTCTACCGCGACGGCAAGGAGTGGAAGCCGGTCGAGGGGGCCTCGGCCTACGGCGTCGAGAAGGACAAGCTCAACCGCGTCGCCTTCCAGCCCGTGACGACGACGGCCCTCCGCCTCGAGGTCCAGCTCCAGCCGAACTTCTCGGGCGGCATCCTGGAGTGGCGTCTGCCGAAGTGACTCGTGATGCGTGATGGGTGACGCGTGATCAGAGAGATCCTGGCCCTCGCGCTTCCCCTCCTGATGCCGTGCACGGCGGCTGCCGGTGCGCTGCGGCCCGTGCCCTTCACCGACGTGAGGGTCGAGGATGCCTTCTGGGCGCCGCGCATCCGGGCGAATCGCGAGGCGTCGCTGCCCCATTGCTTCGAGATGTGCGAGCGGACGGGGCGGCTGAGGAACTTCGCGAAGGCGGCGGGGAGGCTGAAGGGGAAGTATGAGGGGGCGCACTTCAACGACTCGGATGTGTTCAAGATCGTCGAGGGAGCGGCCTATGCGCTGGCGACGCACCCCGATGCGAAGCTCCAGAAGCGGCTCGACGAGACGATCGCGCTCATCGCCGCGGCGCAGCAGCCCGACGGCTATCTCAACACCTATATCACCCTCACCAGGCCCAAGGAGCGCTGGCGACACATCCATCCCGGGGCGCGGCACGAGCTCTATTGTGCCGGCCATCTCATCGAGGCGGGCGCCGCGCACTTCGAGGTGACGGGCAAGCGGACATTGCTCGACGTGGCCGTGAAGCTCGCCGATCACATCGACTCGGTGTTCGGGCCGGGCAAGCGTCTCGAGCCGCCGGAGCATCAGCAGATCGAGACAGGGCTCGTGCGCCTCTACCGCGCGACGGGCGCGAAGCGGTACCTGAAGCTCGCGCAGTTCTTTCTCGACCAGCGGGGCAACGCCGAGGGGCACAAGCTCTACGGCGCCTACTCTCAGGATCATCTGCCCGTTCGCCAGCAGAGCGAGGCGGTGGGCCACGCGGTGCGGATGATGTACCAGTGTGCGGCCATGGCCGACGTGGCGGCCGAGACGGGCGACGCCGAGCTGCTCGGGGCCTGCCGCCGGCTGTGGGACAGCACGACCCTGCGCAAGATGTACATCACCGGCGGCGTCGGGGCGCGTCGCGGCGGCGAGGCATTCGGCGACGACTACGAGCTGCCCAACGACACGGCCTACGCCGAGACCTGCGCAGCCATCGGGCTGCTCTTCTTCGCCCATCGCATGGCCCTCCTCGAGCCCGACGGCAAGTACGTCGACGTCATGGAGCGAGTGCTCTACAACGCCCTGCCCGCGAGCACGAGCCTCGACGGCAGGCGCTTCTTCTATGTCAACCCCCTCGCGAGCCGCGGCAGCCACCATCGCAAGCCGTGGTACGGCTGCGCCTGCTGCCCGAGCAACGTCGTTCGCGTCTTCCCCACCATCGGGCAATACGTCTACGCGCGCTCCGACGAGGCTCTCTATGTGAATCTGTACATGGCGAGCCGAGCCACGGTGCGGCTCGGCGGGGTCTCAGTGCGTGTCTCCCAGAAGACGCGCTTCCCGTGGGAGAGGGCGATCACCCTGAGCCTGGAGTCCGAGCGGGCCGCGACGTTCCCCCTGTTGCTTCGCATCCCCGGGTGGTGTGAGCGACCAGTCCTGAAGCTCAACGGCGAGGCGGTCGGCGCCCTCGCGGTGGCCAAGGGTTACGCGTCGATACGTCGCACCTGGCGCGCCGGCGACCGCGTCGAGTTGACGCTGCCGATGTCCGTCCGCAGCGTGGCGGCGCATCCGCGGGTGGCGGCGAACCGGGGCCGCGTGGCGCTTCAGCGAGGCCCCATCGTCTACTGTCTCGAGGGCACCGACCACGAGGTTGGCCTCCGCCACATGGCTCTCGACGCGGGAGCCGGCCTGGCGGCAGAGCATCGACCCGACCTGCTCGGCGGGGCGACCGTCGTCAAGGGCACGGCCTCGATCCGTTGGGCCGGGAGCCCGACGACGAAGCCCGTGCCGCTCCTGGCCGTGCCCTATGCGGTGTGGGACAACCGCGAAGCGGGCGGGATGCTCGTGTGGCTCCCCGCCAGCGTGGCCGCCGCCGAGCCGATGCGGCTGCCGACGGTCGCCAGCCAGGCGAAGGCGAGCGCGTCGCACTGCTGGCCCGGCGACACGGTGACCGCACTCAACGACCAGATCGAGCCGCCCAACTCCCACGACCTCGGCCCGCCGCGCTTCACGTGGTGGGACCACCGCGGCACGAGGGAATGGGTCCAATACGACTTCAAGCGCCGCGCGAGGGTCTCGGCCGTCGAGGTCTACTGGTTCGACGACCGCGCCACGGGCCACTGCCGCGTGCCGAAGCGCTGGCGGCTGCTCTACCGCGACGGGAAGGCCTGGAAGCCTGCCCCGGGAGCTTCGGCGTTCGGCACGGAGCGCGACCAGTACAACCGCGTGAGCTTCGGCCCCGTGACCACGAACGGGCTGCGGCTCGAGGTCGATCTCCACCCGGGCTGCTCGGGCGGCGTCCTGGAATGGCGTGTCGTCGAGGCGAAGGAATGAAGGCTGACACGCCTGGGCGGCTGCGTGACCCTGAGCTGCTGGCCGCGCGCGAGAGGCACTTCGCACGGTTGGGTGAGCTCTTCGCGGGGGAGCGGCTCGGCCATGCCTTCGTGCTCCAGGGCATCGTCGGGTCGGCCGAGATCGGCGAGTGCGACGAGCCGGAGCGGTGGGTCGCGGAGTGTCTCGACTCGCTGGCCGAACGGGCGGAGCGGGTGAGCGATCCGCACGTGTTCCGGCCGCTGGTGGTGCAGTCGAACCCGTTGGGCGTGCACTTCATCGACAGGATGCTCGGCGCGCGGGTCTACCACCAGGACGACCAGTGGTGGTCGGAGCCGCTGCCGACGCGAGTCGGCGAGCTCAGGCCGCCCGATCTCGCGGGCAACGCGACGTGGGCGGTGGCTCGACGACACGCGGAGGCGTTCCTGGCCGCCGAGGTCACCGTGCCGCTCTTCGGGCTGCCGACGATCGCGAGCGCGCTGAACATCGCGGTGAACCTCTACGGCGAGCGCCTCCTGGCCGCACTGCTGGAGGAGCCTGAGGCCGCCCGGCACGATCTGAGGGTCATCAATGACCTGCTCTGCGAGCTGCATGGCTGGTACCTGGCTACCATCCCCATGGAGCAGCTTCAGCCTGTCGTTGCTGCGGGCCGGTGCCAGCCGCGGGGCTCCGGGCAGCTCTGCGGCTGCACGACCCATCTGCTGTCGGCGGAGATGTATCGCGACTTCGTCGCCGCGCTCGACGACGAGCTGCTGAGGGTCTATCCGCACGGCGGGATGATCCACCTGTGTGGCGTCCACACCCAGCACATCCCCGTCTGGCGCGAGATGGGGTCGCTGCGGGCCGTCCAGGTCAACGACCGAGCCGCTGAGGATCTGGAGGCCTACTTCCGCGAGCTGCGCGACGACCAGATCCTCTACCTCAATCCCACCCCGACGATGACCGTCGAGCGCGCCATGGCCGTCACGGGCGGCCATCGCCTCGTGCTGATCGCCGACGTGCCCGAGCCGCTGCCGGTTCGGCCGTCCGGCCGCGTTTGACTCTCCTCTCCCTGAGCCGATAATGCGGGCGGCCCGTCCTGAGCCACTATGATGCCTTCGCGTGTGGGCCTGTGAGGTCGATGCGGATGCGAACCCTGCGTCTTGCTGCAACGCTGGCGATCCTGTCGGCCGGCCTGAGCTGCCGCCCTCTGTCGGGGGGGCAGGGCCGCCGGCCCCGGCTGACGGCCCTGGTCGAGAAGACCCTCGTGGCGTGGGTGAGGCCGGCCAACCTGACCCAGCGCGGCGGCAGCGCCCTGACGCTGATCGACACGGCCGAGCGCTTCGACGCGATCGTGCTCGGGGAGGTCGCGCCGGGGAAGTGGATGGCCGGGAGCGACTTCTTCCGGCGCACCCACAGGGATCAGTCGAGCTGGCCGGCAGAGACGGCAGATGGGAAGACGATGGTCCAGGTCGCCATCGCCTACAAGGGGAAGCGGGTCTCGATCTTCCGCAATGGCCAGCCGTACGCCGACTACGCGATCGGCGAGTCGCAGTCCTTCGGCGGCGACACGTCGGTGTTGATCGGCCTGCGCTACGTGGGGCACATGGGCGAGATCGGCTTCCTCGCCGGCGCCGTCGAGGAGGCGCGCATCTACGACGTCGCACTCGACGCGAAGACGATCGCATCGCTGCGGTCGAACACGCCGTCCGATCCGAAGCCAATTGGCCTCTGGACCTTCGAGGACGGCACCGCCACTGACGCGATGGGGACCTTCCCTGCCGGCGAGCTGTGTGGCGGCGCGCGGATCGCCGACGGGAAGCTCCATCTCAACGGGAAGGACGCCTACATGATCAGCGAGAGCGCCACCACGGACAGCCAGTGGATGTTCTTCAAGCCCAGGTCGCGCCAGACGGGCAACATGTGGGACACGTGGCTGTACCTCCACGACGGGACCTACCACCTCTACTACCTCGCGAAGCGGGGGCGACAGTGGAACAACATCTCGATGGCCACGTCGCCCGACGGGGTCCACTGGAAGGAGATCGGCCGCGTCCTGTCGAAGGCCAAGGGCGTCACGTGGATGGGCACGGGCTCGACGTGGAAGTCGCCGAGCTTCGCGACGGACGGGAAGTTCCAGATGAACTTCTCGGAGTGGCGGGGCCCGCGGCAGACGATCTTCTTCGCCGAATCGACCGACCTGGTCCACTGGACGCGCCTGGGCGACGAACACGAGTTCAAGCAGGACGAGCGTTGGTACGAGCGCACGGGCCGCTGGGACTGCATCTGGACGCTCGCGAAGCCTGACGGCACGGGCCTCTACGGCTACTGGACGGCCACGCCGAAGAAAGGGACGGGCGGGCGCTTCGGGTTCGGGCAGACGGCCGATGGGGTGACCTGGGAGGCGCTCCCGCCGCCGAAGGTGCACGGCGCGGGCGGGGGCGAGGTCGGCGCCATCGAGGCGATCGGCGACAGGTACTACATGATGTTCGGCACCGGCGGCCTCATGGTCACCCTGGTCGCCGACCGGCCCGAGGGGCCGTTTGAGGCGGCGAAGGTGAACTTCCGCCTCCTCTCGGGGCACACCTACTTCTCTCGCTTCTTCCCCACGCCCGACGGCCTGCTGGCCAACCACCATTCCATCGCGCGCACCAGGCAGGTGTCCTTCGGCACGCTCAAGCGGGCCGTCGTGGACAAGGACGGGGCGCTGCGCCTGCGGTGGTGGCAGGGCAACGACCAGCTCAAGGCCGACGCCGTCCGGGTGAAGGTGCCGGACGAGAGGGGCACTTCGCCAGTCACCCTGCTTGGCAACAGCTTCGACAGCGAAGGCGGCGTAACGCTGGAAGGGACACTGACGCTGCCCTCGTCGAAGCAGGTGAAGGCCCGCGGTCTCTACATCGAGTGCGGCCAGGCGCAGGGAGCGGCCATCCTGGTCGGTGCCGGCGGCGTCTGCGAGCTCGGGCCGATGCGTGCCGACGGCTCGGGCTTCCAGTGCGAGAAACGGGTGGACCGGGGGGCGTCCTTCGCGAAGCCCGCCCGGTTCCGTCTGCTGCTGAGGCGCTCGCTCCTGGAGTTCTACCTCGACGACGTGCTCATCGAATGCTATAGCCTTCCGGCGCCGGCAACGGGCCGGATCGGCCTGATCCAGGGGCACCGCAAGGGGTCGATCGGGAGCCTGCGAGCCTGGCGTTGCGCGGAATGAGCAAGGGGGACAGAGATGGAGTTCGAGGCCTTCAGGACGCCTGACTCGCTGCTGCGCCCGGCGC
>CBFDBL010000260.1:0-8136 GCA_965603035.1 uncultured bacterium | reverse complement strand
GGTAGCGCTCGGCGAGGATCCAGGCGGAGCGGTCGTTGCTGGCGACGAGCGTCCAGAGGGCGGCGCAGCCGAGGAGGGCGTCGGCGTGCTCGCGGGCGAGGGTGCGGAGCGCCTCGCCCTGCTCGCGCGGCGGCGGCCTGCCCTCGGGCTCGAGTCGCGTACAGAGGCCGGCGAAGGCCTGCCGCACCGCGGGGTCGTCGTCGAGCCGGGCCGCGGTCTTCGCGAAAGCGAGCGCCACGTGGGGCGCCTCCTCCGCTGCCGCCTTCACCACGGGCAGCTCGGCCGCGAAGGAGCCCAAGGCCGCGGCGAACTTGTGCCGCAGCGGGCCCAGCAGCCGCTCGTGGGGTGCGAGGCGGCCCCGCGCCTCCGGCTTGCCGCTCTCGCTCATGAGCTTCGCGAGGAAGCTCGGGGGCGGCACCACGCTGAGCACCTTGCCCACGACCGTCGCCGCCGTCCTGGCCGTCGCCTCCTCGAGGTTGGCCTCGGTCTCCGCCTCCGCGAGCGCGGCGATGGCGGCCGCGGCGTCCTTGTCGGGCTCGGGGCCCGGCCGCTTCGCCGTGTAGCTCGCCTTGTCGCCCTTCGCCGGCCAGAGGACGTCGTCGTCGCCGCGCACGATCGTGGCGTTGCACCAGGTGATGCAGGGCTCGGCGGGCACGAGCTTGCCGCCGCGCTCGGCAAAGGTCCAGCCGACGGTCAGCTCGAGGCGGAGCTTGAGGTCGGACTTGCCCCCCGGCTTGACGACCTTGTGGCCGGCGACGCGCAGGCGGCCGCGGGCCTCCTCGGCGAGCTTCGCGCGCAGCAGGCTGCACGCCTTGGACGCCGTGTAGGGGCCGTCGGCGGCCCTCAGGGCCAGGGCGTCCGGCGGCTTCGGCTTCAGGTACGTCGTCTTGGTGACGACGCGGATGGGCGGCTTGCGCTTGACGATGCGCGCGCGCTTGCGCAGCTCCTCGCTCGTGCCGCCCACGTCCTTCTTCTCCGGCGCCTCCGGGCCCGACTGCCGGCTCTTGACGAGCGTGTAGGCCCACCACCCGAGCCCGACCACCAGCGCCAGCAGCGCGATCTGGATCCCCCACTTCACCAGCAGCTTCCACGGGACCTTCTGCACCACCGTCTGCGGCGGCGCGTAGACCTTGCCGGTGCGGAAGTCGTAGCCGCAGGTCGTGCAGATGATGGCGCTCTGCGGCAGGAGCATGTGACAGGCGGGGCAGTGCTTGCCGCCGCCCGCGACCTCGTGCTCGCCGTGCTCCGGCGCGTAGTCCTGGAGGCCGAAGTCCGCGTCGTCCTCGGGGCGCTCGAGCACGTTGCCGCTGGCGTCGCGCAGCGGCTCCGCCTTGCCTTCGGGCGGCGGCGGCGCCGGGCCCGCTGCGGGCACCTGCACGATCGTGCTGCACGCGGGGCAGCGCACGCGCTTGCCCGCCGCCTCGTCCTTGACCTTCAGCACCTTGCCGCACTGGCATTTGAACGTGATCATCGTCGCACGTAGTCCCCATCTAGGCCCTGATGGCCGGGTCGCAGCCTGAGGATGGACGCCCTTACCTGCCTAACAGACTACGCATCTGCGCACGCCCTGTCAAGATCCCGGGCGGGCGCGCGGGCGCCCCGGCGAGGTCACGCGGGCGGTCGCGGCCTGTAGAGCAGTGCGCCGGCGGCGGTGGCGGCGTCGGCGAGGGCGGCGACGGCGCGGCGCGCGCGGTCCCGCCGCAGCGGCGCGGCGAGCAGCTTGAGCGGGGCGAGGGCCAGGCGGCGGAGGCAGGCGGGCCAGCCGCGGCGGCCGTCGTGCTTGAGGCGGAAGTGCGCCTCCCCCCTCCCCCGCTCGACGCACTGGCCGAGGAACCGCCCGAGCGCGTAGTCGCGCAGATGCACCACCGCCACGGGCACGTAGAGCAGCCGCCCGCCGGCATCCGTCACCCGACGCTTCAGGTCCGCGTCCTCGCCCCACACCCGCGGCGGGAAGCCCTCGTCGAACCCGCCCGCGTCGGCCAGCACGCCGCGGCGGTACGACATGTTGTTCGTCCCGCCCGCGGGGCAGTCGAAGCCGCCGACGGCCTCGGCGTCGCCGACGCCGAACACCTCCCGCGCCGCGGCCTCCTCGTAGCGGGCGACCGCGCTCGCACGCAGCGCCTCGTGCGTCGGCACGAGCCGCCCGCCCACGCCGACCACCTCGGGGTGCCGCGCGTAGCCGTCGGCCAGGCGCGCGAGCCAGTCGGGCGGCACGAGGCAGTCGTCGTCGGTGAAGGCCACGACGTCGCCGCGGGCCTCGCGGATGCCGCGGTTGCGTGCGGCCGCGGCGCCCCGGTTGTCCTGGCGGACGTAGCGGACCGCCTCGCGCGCGGCCAGCTCGCGGCCCAGCGCCTCGGTGCCGTCGCTCGAGCCGTCGTCCACGACGATCAGCTCGTAGCGCGCGCGCGGCAGGCTCTGCGCGAGGATCGCCTCGACGACCCGCGGCAGCAGCCCGCAGCGGTTGTGCGTCGCGACCACGACCGAGAAGTCCACGGCCAAGCCTACTCCAGGAGCTGCCCTCGGATCGTCACGGTCACCCGCAGCACCGTCCCCGAGTGCCTGTCGCACAGCAGGAGGAGCTTGAGCCACCGCGTGACGATCGGCGAGTGCGTCGGCAGGGTGTCCACCGTGCCCTCGAGCACGAACTTGCGGCGCTTCGCACCGTGACGGGCGGGCTTGAAGGCCACCTTCCCGAGAGGCGGCACGGCCTGGTACTGCTTCATCTGCTCCTTCGCCCACCCCGACAGGCGGCGGGCCAGCTCGGGGGTGACCCGCTCCTTCACCCACGGCAGCTTCGTCTTCCAGTCCGCCAGCGCCTTCGCCGTCTCCTCGGGAAAGGCGTCGGGCTTGCAGACCGTCCAGTCGTCCACCTCGGGGATGTAGCCCATCTCGGGCACGATGCAGAAGGCGACGGGGATGCGCTCCTCGGCCGCCGCCTCGCCCGCGGCAGCCCCCGCGCCCGAGACCATCACAGCGAGGAACGCACACCCGACGATGGCAGATGCTCTCATCCCATGTCCCCCCAATCGGCAATCACTTCCCGCCGCCTGCCAGCTTCGGGTTCTTCCCGTAGCGGAGCTGCACCACGATGCCGCCGGTGACCAGCACGGCGACGCACAGCAGGAACAGCGTCACGTCGCCCACCCCGCGCTGCGCCACCATCATCCGCACACCGCTGCCCACCCCCTTGCCCTTGAGCAGCGCGAAGAGCGACGCGATGGCCAGCAGCCCCCCGTAGAGCGACGTCGAGACGATCCCCACCGGCTGGCGCAGCAGCAGCGAGCCAAAGCCACCGACCAGCGACGCCAGGATCAGCGCCAGCGGCCCCAGGCTCGACTCGCCCGCCGCCCTCGCCGCAAGCCCCACCAGCGTCGTCGCCAGCGCCGCTCCCAGCCCGAAGATGCCCAGGAACGTGAACGCCACGAACAGCGCGGCCAGCGCCGCGCCGCCCAGCACCCCGAGCACCACCGTCCACGTGCTGCTCCAGCCCTGGCCGATGGCGAGCCGACCCGCCAGCTCCATCCCGATGGCGAAGCCCGCCACCCCCACGCTGACGCGGAAGTACCGCGCGCCGAGGAAGCACAGGAAGGCGCCGAGCCCGAGCAGCACCACCAGCCCCGCGGCCCCAGGGTCGCCCACCGCGTCGAGGATCGCCAGAACCGCCTTGCCCATGCCCTCAGCCCCAAAGGCTCTCACATTCGCATCTGGAACCCGCGTTGCCAGCCTACAAGACTCTGCCGCCTCCGGCAAGCGCCGTCGCCCCCACCTCAGTCCCGGCTCGCCAGATGCACGAGCACCGCGCGGGAGGCGGGAACGTCGAAGCGGAAGCGGCCGGCGGCCGACTCGGCGACGACGGCGCGCTTCATGGCGATGACGTCGAACTGCTCGACGCGCCAGCCGACCGACAGCAATGATGGCGGAGGAACGGCACGTCGAACTGGCTGCCGAAGTAGGTGACCAGCAGCGTGCAGCCCCGCAGCGCCTCGGCGAGCGCGCGCTCGGTCAGGCCCTGGCCCCTGACGAGCGCCTGGTAGCGCTTCCCGTCGAACACGCCGACCATCGTCACGTCGTGCCGACGCGCGCTGAGCCCGGTCGTCTCGATGTCGAGATGCCGCACGGCCTCGCCCAATGCCTCGAAGAGCATCCAATGGTCGCGCAGCGGCAGGTTCCGCACGAAGAACCCCGTGTCGCCCTCCGCGAGCGCGGCCGCCCACCGACGCACCTGGCGGCGCAACGCCGCGCGCCGAGGCTCCGACAGTCCGGGCACGTGGCCGGCGTCGAGGAACGCCTGCCAGTCGGCGATGCCGGCCGCGTGGACGGCCCGCTCGCGGCCCGGCCCGATCCCGTGGAAGATGCGGAAGCAGCGCCGGATCATCCCGTGCCTCCTGGCTTCACCCCCCGACCGCGTCGCGGAGCACGCCGATCTGGGCACCACGGGAACACGTCGCTCAGCAGCGCCATCTCGTCGGCGTTGCAGGCCTTCGCCGTCATCGCGTCGTCCCCTTTCGTTGGCGGGCGATGGCGACGAAGGTAGAGCATTCGGGGCGGGGATGCAAGGCGATCGCGCGGCTCGCCGGCGATCTGCGGCCGCTGGGGATGGGTGGATGACCGCGGGCCTCGCTCAGCGGCGGAGCGTGACCTCGACCGTCTTGCCGGCGGTGATGGTGACGGTGACGGCGTTGGGGTCGGCGGGCTGGCCGGTGGGGCGGTAGCGCGTACTGAGCACGTAGTCGCCGGGCGGGACGCCTCGGAACTCGAAGCTGCCGTCGGGCTGGCAGCGGGCCGAGCCGCCCCAGGTGCCGCGCTTCTCGCCGCCCGCGGCGGTGATGTGCACGTGGGTGGGTCGCTTCGGATCGGCGTCGACGCCCTCCACCTTGCCGCGGACGATGCCCGTGACCTGCATGACGATGGCGACGTCCTTGGCGGGCACCTTGTGGATCTTGAAGACCGGCGCGCGTTGGTGGAGCGTGCCCTTGCGGCAGCGCAGCGTGGCGTAGCCCGTGGGGAGCCCGCGGACGGTGAAGCGGCCCTGGGCGTCGGTCGGGTCGGCGGCCGCGTCGACGGGGTAGTAGCCGCGGGCGTCGATGCCCAGAACGCTCCGCGCCGTGACCTCGGCGCCGGGGATGGGCTTGCCTGCGGTGTCGCGGACGACGCCGGCCACGGTGGCCTCGCGCATGAGCTCGGTGAGGAGCTCGTGGTAGGAGGTGCCCTTGTTGTCGTAGCCGCCGACGCCACGGGCGGCGTAGCCGTCGGCGCGGATCTCGATGAGGAAGCGGCCGGCGGGGATCTTGCGGATCTCGAAGGCCCCGAGCGCGTCGGTCAGCTCGTGGGCCACCACCTCGCGCTTGCCCCGGCCCTGCCGCACGACCGACACCTCGGCGCCCGCCACCGGCTGCCCGGTGGCCATGTCGTACACGTCGCCCACGACCATGCCACCGCCCACGACCCGCACGGGGGCCGCCTCGGTGCGGCGGTCGGTCACGTGGATGTGCTTCGGCACGACCACGCCATCCCACACGATCTCGCCCTCGCCCACGTAGACGTCGATCCGCGGCGCAGCGACCGGCTGGCGGTAGTTGAGGTTGGCGCTCAAGTAGGTGCTCGTCGGGTCGTTGAACGTGCGGTGCCAGCCCTCCGGATGCCACACCGAGAAGGTCCAGTCGACGCGGGGGCGCTTCTCGCCCTCCTTGGGCTCCGGCCCGAAGCGGTACTCGGGGCCGGGGCCGTCGTGGACGACCAGCTCGAGGCGGGGCGTGTGGACCCCGCCGAAGGCCTCGAGGGCGGCGTTGAAGGCCTCGGTGCTCTTGCTGCGGTAGTAGAAGACAACCTGGCCGCCGCTCGGGCCATCCGTATAGCCGAGTCGCCCGAGCACGTTGCCCACCTTCTCGCAGCCCAGCGGCCAGCCCAGGTTCTTGACGGGCCGGTTGCCGTGCGCCACCGAGATGAGGGCGTGCGTCGGCATCGCGACGGCCACGAGCAGAACCCCGAGCACGACGCCACGGCGGGTGGTTTGGAGCATCCGCATCTCCTTCCATCGTCGAGTCTGCGCGCACGGCCCCCTTCGTTGGACGCGTCGGCGGGGTGGAGGTTCCGCCGCCGCCGGAGGCGGCAGCGACAAGAGCCCCATGTATGATGTCATCGGCCCTGCCGCAGGTGGCGCTCGCTCCGCGAGCGTGCGAAGCAGAGGGGGCTCGGCTTCGCTGACGCTTCGCTCGGGATGGCCTGGTGGGGGCGCGTCAGGCGCTTGGCAGCAGGTCCTCCAGCAGCCCAAACTCGTGGAGCGCCGCGACGACGTGGCAGGTGCCGAGGCGCGGGCTCGGCGGCCGGCCCTGATCGCCGTGGCAGGGCAGCTCGGCGAAGTGCCAGAGGCCGTCGTGGGGCCTCCGGTTGGGGGCCCCCTTCCGCCTGAAGGCGGTGTCTACCGTCAGGCAGCGCGCAAGGCAAGCGACGAGCAAGGGTCCTGGTCGAGAACGCGCGGTCCCCCGAGGGGCAGGCCGGGGGCCGGCGCCTCGCCGGCGCCGGCCGCCGTGCCTGGGCAAGGCCGCCTACGAGCCTGCCAGGGGGCTTCCTGGGCAGATCTCCGCGCGAGGTATCCTGGGTCGCGCAGGCCCGAGATCGAGGCACCAGCGGCCTGCTAGAGGCCTGCCACTATGGCAGGCTTTAACGGTATGCATACTGGACACTTACGAGCACGCGAAAACGGCCCCGGGGACGGCGCGCGACGCCGGCGACGCGACCCGGCGGGCAGCGGGTCCCGTGGGGCACCAGGGCTCGCCCGCTCCCGCCCGCGTTCTGCGGCTCAGCAGGAGCGCTGAGGAATGAGCATGTCGGTGTCCCGTCCGCAAGCCACACAGACATGTTGGTTCCTTTCGTCTCGTGAGCGCTCGCGCGAGACTTTGGGGACTGGTGAGCGGGCTGGGCCTTCCGGGGACAAGAAACAGATAGCCGCCTTGCTGATGAAGGCAAGAGCGAATGCGGATCGGAAGAACCACAGGGGCGCCCTCGCGGCCTTGGACGAGCTGTTGGAGATCGATCCCGATCACGCGCAGGCGAAGCGGCTGCGCGGCGAACTGAGCCGCCATAACCCAATATGGTGGTTGGCGAAGGCAAGAGCCGAAACGCGGTCAATATCAGGGAACTGGCGAGCATTGTCCTTGCGGATGGTCGCCTGGAGTCAAGCAAAGGTCGGGGACATCTCGGGCGCACACAAGACGGCCGAGGAGATCGACAACGCACGCCAGAAGGCGCGCGCCTGCTGCGCAATAGCTGAGGCGCAAGCGAAGGCCGGGGACGTATCCGGTGCCTTGGCCACTATGGCCACAGTGGATGCGATCAGCCCTGGTGGGTGCCCTGGGTACTTGGGGGCGTGGGCGTCAGTCGCAGTCGCCCAGACAGAGAAAGGGGACGTTTCGGGAGCACGAGCTACAACTGGACGCATCAAAGATGGCAGGGACAGAGCCTGGACCCACGCCAAGATGGCCGCCGAGCTTGCCGCGAAGATTGACCACGACGGCACGAGGGCGAGCGTACTGACGGGCATTGCGTATGCCCAGGCAGAGGCTGGAGATGTTGAGGGCTGCCGGAAGAGCATTGCTCTCGCGATGGCCACGAACGAGCAGGCGTGGGACCCTACGGACCCAGATGCACTCTACTGGCAGATGGCGCGCGTATTGGCCAAGCTCGGAGACCTGCCGGCCGCAAAGGGGATCCTGGAGCGTATCAAAGGGGCCAGATGCAGGTCGTACGCCCTCCACGACCTCGTCACCGCTTACCTCGCTTCGGCAGACTTCGCTGAAGCTGTTTCTGCCGCAGAACAGACCCCTGAGGCCCGGGGGAAATGCGAGGCCTACCGGGAAATCGCCGGTGCCCAGGTTGAGCACGGCGACGTACCAGGGGCGAAACGGTCGTTCGTCGCCGCGCGTCAGGTTGCCGTTCAAGTGAACGACATCGAGGCCCTCTGCATGATCGCTTGGGCGCAAGCGCAGGCGGATCAACTAACCGAGATAGAGGAATGGGCCGGGTCACTTGACACGCCGTTGCAGCGCTGCTCCTCCTACTACGGCGCGGCCGGGGCGCCAAGTCCAGGTACCTGCTGAGCGGGGTGATCGTGTGCGACCAGTGCGGTCACAGGTGGCA
>CBFDBL010000259.1:0-8158 GCA_965603035.1 uncultured bacterium | reverse complement strand
TCGCCATCGTCTTCGACCCTCACGATGCCCTCAGACCAGCCCGAAGGGCGAGAGACTGTAGGTCAGGGCGTGAGCCCTGGGAAAGGGCGCGCCCGACATGTCGAGCCCCGTCAGGGGCGGCAGAAGCCTGCGAAACGGCGGCCTGCCGCCTGCGTCACAGATCTCTTACGCCCCTGAAGGGGCTGTCCTGGGGTGGCGCCGCGATCCCACGGCTTACGCCGTGGGCTACACTCTTCCGCCCGCAAGCGGGCTGGCCAAACCCTGTCTCCACGCCATTCGGGACAGGTACAGTTTCCCGGCTCAAAGCTGCCGCTGCTGAAGCCATGACGGACAGGAGGCCCCGGCGGACAGGCCGCGAGCAGTGAAGGCGGCGGCGAGCCACGGCACTGCCCGGAAGGCCCGTTGCACAGGCCAACTCCGGCACGGGGGCCTTCGGGGTGCGGCGCCCGCCCGCTCCGCGGGCGGGCGCCGGCGCGACGAAGACCTTGACAGGGGGCCCCGTCATCCCTATACAGGGGGGCAGCTTCTTCTCGACCGCCGCGGCGCACAGGGAGAGCCGACGTGGACATCCTGATCTCGCAGACCCACGGCGACGTGCTCGTCGTCTACTTCAGCGACGCCAGCCTCGTGAACGCGGCCCGCATCGACGCGGTCGGCAGCGGGCTCATGGACATGATGAAGCGCGCCGCCCACGGCAAGCTCCTGCTCAACTTCCAGGTCGTCAAGTCCATGGCCTCCGCCATGCTCGGCAAGCTGATCAAGCTGAAGAAGGAGTGCGACGCCGCGAAGATCGATCTCAAGCTGTGCCACGTGGGCGGCAACATCCTCGAGGCCTTCGAGGTCACCAGGCTCGACCGGGTCTTCGACATCCACGACGACGAGTCGAGCGCCTTGAAGGCCTTCGGGCGCACGAGCTGGTTCTCCCGCCGCTGAGCCCTCCCCCTACCGCGACGGCTGCCACGGCGCCTCCCGGCCCGACGCCGCCGGTGCACGGAACGCAGACCCATCGCGACCGCGATCAGGCATCAATGAAGGCGAGACCTGCGCCGAGGACCTCGGCGCAGCTCATCGCTCTGCCTTCAGCAGCCGTGCGCCGGCCCAGTTGGCCATGTCGCAGGTGTAGGTGTCGCCAGCGATGGTGACGACGAGGCGGAGGCGGCGGGCGCCGGCGAGGGGCAGGTCGACGGTCTTGGTGCCCTCGAGGCCGCGTAGGGTGCCGCTGTCGTGGAGGCGCTTGCCGTCGGCCCAGACCTGGAAGACGACGGTGCCCTTGGCCTCGGCGCCACACACGATGGCGTGGAAGCGCGCGTACTTGCCGTCGAGGGGGTAGGCGATCTCCGAGGGGGCGTGGGTGCCGATGCCCTTGCGGTAGCGGCGGCGGCCGGCTCGGAGGCGCTTGTCCTCGACGTCGCGGTCGAGGCGGGGGAGCTTGTCGCCGGTGCAGGTCCAGCCGGCCGTGGCGGTCTCCCACTTGAGGTCGCTGAGCCACACCCAGCCCTCGGGCAGCTCGTCCCTGGGCGCGTGCCGCGGCGGCGGGGGCGGCGGCAGGGTGACGGGCTGCGTCTCGGCGGGAGTGCCGCGAATCGAGAGCAGATCGGCGCGCGGGCGCTTGGCCAGATGGCCGCGCAGGTTGGTGAGCGCCGCGAGAAGGGCCCGATAGTCGGGGTCGTCAGTGTCGGCGAAGACGGTCTCGTCGCAGCGGCCCCAGCCGCCGGCCTTCCGCGCAAGCGGGGCGACGAGGCTGCGGCTGAGCCGGAGGTCGCGGCGGTTGTATGAGAGCCACCACGTGTCGCGTCGGCCGTCGTCCCTGCCGTGGCAGCGAGCGCAGCGCCGGCCGTGGACGCCGGCCATCCGCTTGCGGATGGCGTCGGGGAAGAGGTGGCGCTGGGGATGGACGTGCTCGTAGCGGTCGTAGTAGACGGCGTTGGCGTCGATCCAGATGAACAGCCGCCGCCACTCCTCGTCGCTGAGCTCGACGTCGTGGTGGCCCGCGTCGAGGAGCTTCGTAAGCCGCGAGGCGCCCGAGCCGTAGGTGTAGGGCGGCCGCGGGTAGACGTCGTCGGGGTGATCCCACCGCATGGCGTTGGCCACGCTGAGGTAGGGGAGCAGCTCCTCGTAGGCGATGCAGAACTGCTGGGTGAGGTCGTCGGTGAGGATGACGCCGTTGGTCGTGCGGTCGTGGGTGTGGCAATGGGCGCACTTGGAGTTGACGAGGGGTTGGATGTCACGGAGGTAGGCGTGGGCGTTCGAGCCCCATGGCGGGGGCTCGGGCCGGCTCGGGGGACGGCCGGCGGCCGTGGGCAGCCCATTCGGCGGCGACGTGGTGCGGGGCTCGTGGCAACCGACGCAGGCGCGGCGCTCGCCGGGCTTGAGGCACACGACGCTGCGCATGCGCTGAATCTCGCGGTGACGGGCGTCGAGGGCCTCGAAGTAGACGTTGCGGTTGGCGGGCACGGCGAAGTGGGCCGAGCCGTCGGCCTCGACGGGCACGGTGCCGAGGATGCGCTTGACCGTGTAGATGCCCGTGCCCGAGGTGACGATGACGCCGCCCTCGGGCACCCCCTTGCGGGGCACGTCCTCGAGGATGCGGAGGAACTTGGCCGTGCCTCGCCTCACCCCAGGCAGTCCGATGTGGGTGTCGAGCACGAGCAATGTCGCCTCGGCGTCGCTCGCGTGGGTGTCGGGCGTCGGGCCGGGCCGGGCGAAGGGCCGCGGCCGACGCACGAGGGGCACGGGCTCGAAGCAGGAGATGTCGGGGGCGCGATAGACCAGCGCCAGGTTGCCGTGGCGGTCGCCGACGTAGATGGCCCAACTCGACTCGAGCCACGGCAGGACCGTGGGCGTGAAGGAGCACAGGTAGCTCGTCTCGCTCAGCGGCACGGGGTCGCTGAACCAGCCGAACCGGCTGTCCATCGCCCTCTCGCCGGTCACGGGTACCCCGGGCGTCAGGAGGGTGTAAGGCTCAGGGCCGTCGAGGCCGCGGCGGGTGTCGATGAGGGCGATGGGGCCGTGGGTCTGGCCGTGGTGCGCGGTGAAGAGACCCATGATCTTGTGGCTGCCCGGCACGGGCCGCGGGAACATGACCACGTTGGGGCGGATGGTCGCGTTGCCGTAGCACACCTCGACCATCGAGCCGTCGGGGTTCATCGTGAACGGCTTGTGGGGGGTGGTGACCGAGCGCTCGTTGTACTCCCAGCGGGTGTAGAGGATGCGGCCGTCGGGCATGAGGCAGGGGTTGATGTCGTTGAAGACGTTGAAGCTGAGCTGCCGCGGGTTCGAGCCGTCGGCGCCCATGACGTGGAGGACGGGCGCGTGGATGTTGCTGCCGCACATGACGACGTGGTCGGCGCGGTCGGAGGTGAAGGCGATGCCGCCGCCGGGCAGGTAGAGCGGCTCAGCGTCGTTCTTGGGATGGGTAGTGAGGCGCCGCACCTGGGTGCCATCGACGCGAGCCTCGAAGATGTCGTATTGCTTCGGGCCGGGGAGCTTCGGGCCGCGGTCGCTGCCGTTGCCGAAGGCGAAGAGGAAGCGGTCGGCGTCCCAGTGGAGACACAGATCGCGGTAGATGCCGTGCCCGAGCGCGCCGACGATGGGCAAGGCGCGGCCGTCGGGCCGCACCGGCGACAGCCGATAGATGGCGCCCCCAGGCGGATTGACGCAGTGGTGGGCGTCCATGAAGGGCTGCTCGGACGTGTAGGGCTTCCGCTTGACGAACAGCATGGCCTCGAAGCCGATACGCAGCAGCAGCAGCTCGTCGCGCAGCCGGCTGGCGGCCTCGAAGCGCTCGCGCCACGCGCCGCCGCCCTGCCGCAGGGCAGCCAGGCGTCGCGCCGCGTCGGCATCGGGCGTGTCGGCGAGGACCTGCTCGATGCTCCGTAGCACCGCCGAGAATGCTTCGACGTGGGTGAACAGCGGTAGCCACCAGCGCTGCTCACCGACCCGAATGTCGAGGATGAGCAGGCCCCCGCCCTGATCCTCAAGGGTGATCGGCAGACGCACGCCCGACGAGCCCGCGAGACTGAGCTCGCGCCGAGCGCAGAGCCGCTTGCCCTTCGGCGTGTGAAGCGTCAGCCGGATGTCGAAGCGCCGCGCGTCGCCACCGACGTTGCGGATCGTGGCCAGCCGCACATTCTCGCCCCGCCGCAAGTCGAGGGGCGCCTCGAGCCGCAGATGGAAGGGCGCGGGCACGGGACGGAAGTGCGTCATCCCATCGAACCGGCGGTGGTAGCGATGGTACCATCGGCTCTTGCCGCCGCCGCCTGGGTGCTTGTAGCCCAAGACCGACGTCCCCGGAGCGACCGTCGCGACGGCAGATTGCTGTCCCCCGCGACGCTGGACCTCGACACTGCCGTCGATGAGACGCAGGCGCACACGCCGCCCGACATCGCCGGCGGGCAAGAGCATCAAGGGGATGGGATTCGGCCAGTCGACAGCCTCACCACTCGACGGCACAGGGAAGACGGGGGTGCGCTCCTTCGCCGGCGTCTCGGTCTCCCACGCCGCCAGGACCGCCTCCCAGTCGCGGATGGCCGTCAGCGACTCGCGGAAGTACCAGTCGCGGCGCACCGCCTCCGTCGCCTCGCCCGCGGCCGCACCGCGGGCAACGACGAGCAACAGCCACAGCACCTGCAAGCGTTGCGGCACCACGTCGTCTCCTCGACCGTCGCCCATCGTCGCGCCCCGCGCACGCATTGTCAAGGTCAGTGACGACTGGCGCAGGGAGGAGAGTGAGACCGAGGGATGTTGCATCCGATTGGTGCTGATCCGATGCATGACCCGATCCCCCCCGATCGCCTTCCCCCACCCCCAGAGGCCCCGGCAAGAGCCTGTTGACAGCCGGCGGGCGTCGCGGCAGAATACAGCGTCCCCGCGGATCTTCGGAGAGCAACTGGATGGCTCAGCATTTGACGGGGCTCGTCGCCCCGGTGTACACGCCGATGGGCGACGATGGGGCGCTCAACCTCGCGATGGTGGAGCGCCAAGCCGCGGCGCTCGTGGCCGACGGCGTGAGCGGCGCCTTCGTGTGTGGGGGCACGGGCGAGAGCCTGTCGCTGTCGGTGGACGAGCGCAAGGCGCTGGTGCGGCGATGGTGCGAGGTGGCCGGCGACGCGCTGCCGGTGATTGCCCACGTGGGCCACCTGTGCCTGCCCGAGGCGCTCGAGATCACCCGCGACGCCGCAGCGGCGGGAGCCAAGGCCATCGCGGCCGTGCCGCCGTGCTACTTCAAGCCCCAGACCCCCGACGACCTGGTCGAGTGGGCCGCCGTCATCGCGGCCGCGGCGCCCGAGCTGCCTTTCTACTACTACCACGTACCCGCCTCGACCGGCGTGGTACTGCCGATGGTCGAAGTGCTCGAGCTGTCCCGCGACCGCATCCCCAGTCTCGCGGGGATGAAGTTCACCGACGAGGACTTCATGGACCTGCGGCTGTGCACGGCGCTCGATGGGGGCCGCTACAACATCCTCTTCGGCCGCGAGGAGATGCTCCTCGCCGGCCTCGTCCTGGGCTGCCAGGGCTCGGTGAGCACCAGCTACAACTACGCGGCGCCTCTCCACTTGCGCATCTACAACGCCTATCTGGCCGGCGACATCGCCACGGCGCAGGCCGAGCAGCTTCGCGCCGCCGAGCTGGTGCGCGTGCTGCGGCGGGTCGGCGTCGCCTGGAAGGCCATCATGCGGCTCATCGGCATCGACTGCGGCCAGCCGCGTTTGCCCCAGCGCCCCTACTCCGACGACGACCTCGAGCGGCTCCGCGCCGCGCTCGACGCCTTTGGTTTCTTCGACGACTGCGCGGGAGGCGGAGCGTGAGCGAGCGTCAGGCTCTCGTCGAGCGGCTCTTCCCCGACGGCATCCCCTCCCTTTGGTGCCCGCCGCTGACCCACTACACCGACGCCGGCGGCCTCGACCGCGATCGCATCGCCGCGCACCTCGCCGCCGTAGCGCCCTGGGTCAAGGGCATACTGGTGCCCGGCTCGACGGGCGACGCGTGGGAGATGGACGCCGCCGAGAAGCGGGCGCTGCTCGACCTGGTGCTGGGCCTGGCGCCGGCGCTGGGCTTCCGCGTGCTGGTCGGCGCGCTCGACCCCGACGCCGCCGTCGAGCGCCAGACGGTGCTCGACACGATGCGCTGGCTGCGCGAGCGCTCGGGCGCCGACGGCGAGCTCGAGGCGCTCGCGGCGGCGCACGTCTGCGGCTTCGCCGTCTGCCCGCCGAAGGGCGCCGGGCGGACCCAGGCCGAGATCCGCGACGCACTCGCCGCCATCCTCGACCTCGGCCTCCCCTCCGCCCTCTACCAGCTCCCCCAGGTGACCGACAACGAGATGGCGCCCCAGACCGTGGCCGAGCTCGCGCAGGAGTTCGACCGCCTCTACCTCGTCAAGGACTCGAGCGGCGGCGACCGCGTGGCGACCTCGGGCCTCGTGCCGCCCGGCGTGCTGCTCGTGCGGGGAGCCGAGTGCGACTACATCCAGTGGTACGCCGGCGCCGGCGGCCCCTACGGCGGCTTCCTGCTCAGCACCGCCAACTGCTTCCCCGCGCTGCTGGCCCAGGTGCTCGCCCACGCCGACGCCGGGCGCATCGAGGCGGCACGCGCCGTCTCCGAGCTGGTCAGCCGCGCCATCGCCGGCGTCTTCGAGCTCGTGGACGACCTGCCCTGGGGCAATCGCTACACCAACGCCAACAAGGCGATCGACCACTTCCTCGCCCACGGCCCCGCCGCCGCCAGCCTCGCGCCCCCTGCCCTCCACGCCGGCGCCCGCCTGCCACAGGCCGTCGTCGACGCCACCGGCGCCCACCTCGCACAGCTCGGGCTCATGCCCAGCCACGGCTACCTGGAGACCCAGCCCTAGCGGGACACGGGCAAGCCGACCTCCCACATCACGCCCCGAGATGCTCGGCGAAGAACGCGCGGACGCGCTGCCACATGGCCTCGGAGAGCACGTGGCCGGCGCCCGGCTCGATGAAGGCCGAGAAGCGGTCGGCGGCGCCGGCGGCCTTGTAGGCGGCGGCGATGGTCTCGACGCCCTGGCGGGCCTCCTGGATGGGGCTGCCGCCGTCGTTCTCGCCGAGGTTCAGGTGCAGCGCCCGCGGTGCGACGAGGGCCGCGACGTCGGGCGTGTCGCCGTACTGGTAGAGGCCTGGGACGAAGTTGGGGAAGCAGTGGAGGATCTTCGTGCGGTGAATGGCCGCGTAGGTCGGCAGGCAGCAGTTGCCCACGAGGGCCTTGAGCCGCGGCTCCCACGGGCCGACGAGCCACGTGTGGGTCGAGCCCATCGAGTGGCCGTAGCAGCCGATGCGCTCCTTGACCACCTCGGGCCGCGAGCACAGGACGTCCACCGCCCGCCGCATGTCCAGGATGTTCTTCCAGGCCATGCACGTGCCGGCGACGACGTAGCGGAGGAACTCGAATCGCTCGTAGTTCCCGGCCTTGAGCCGCTTGTCCTGTCGCTCCTCGAAGCAGAGCGCGTCGGGGCAGAGCACCACGTAGCCTTGCTTGGCGAGAGCGACGCCGGTGTGGTGCATGGGGTTGCCCGCGAGGCCGGCCGGCTCGCTCTTGCCGAGGTGGTACTGTCCGTTGTGCTGGTGCCAGATGGCGACGGCGGGAGCGGGGTGGTTGGCGTCGACGCCGTCGGGGACGAGCAGCATCGCGGGCACGCGGTCGCCCGGCTCGACCTCGTAGGCGAGCGATTCGATGCGATAGCCGTCCTTCCCGATGGTCTTGCGCAGCGTTGGCTTCAGGTCGCACGGCTCGGGCCAGGGGCCGCCGAGGCATTCGAGCAGGGTCTTGCGGAAGGCATCTCGGTCCATGGTCTTCTCCGCAGCGTGAGAGGGTGGTGCGCCGGCGACCAGGAGCGCCAGGCCCGCGGCAGATTGGGTGAGGAACGTCCGTCGCTCGAGGCTTCCCTCGTCATCCATCGGTCGCCTCCTGCCGTTCACCACTATAGCCCGCCTCCCCCACCGCGCAAGCGCTTGCCCCGCGCTCGTCCCTCCGCTCCCGCGGGGGGATGAGGGTGCCGCCGCTCTGCGGCTCGGGGCTCTGCCACCGTTCGTGCCGCGGAGCGGCGGTCGGCCCGTCCCCACGCAGAGCATAGGGACGAGCACGGATTGGAAGGGATGGGATCCTCGGCCCGCGGAGCGGCGGGCGGCCCGTGACCGTGCAA
>CBFDBL010000258.1:0-8170 GCA_965603035.1 uncultured bacterium | reverse complement strand
GCGAAGCGCAGCGCGACGCGCTCGCGCGCCCGCCAGGCCTCGACGTAGTCGAAGAGCGCGATGGGAGCCGTGGGGTCGCCCAGAGGCAGGCAGTCGTCGCCCGGGCCGAAGCGGAACGACACGATGGGGCTCGTGCCCTGGCGCTCGGCGGCCTCGATCTCGCGGGCCAGCGCCTCGCGCGCCGTCGCCCAGTCGCCCAGGTCGAGGCCCGCCAGCGCCCCGCCGATCCCGTAGTGGCCGCGCTCGCAGGAGATCGCCGAGCCGTCGAGGCCGCGCCAGCGGAACTGCCGAGGCACCCCGCGCGCGTCGAGCGCCGCGCGGCTGCGGCACCCGTAGTAGTAGTCGAGGCCCATCTTCGTCAGGAGCTGCGGGAGCTGGCTGTGCCCGATGACGACGTCGATGTGCGTCGCCGCGGTGAACTGGGCGTCGGGGAAGACCTCGAGGAACTGGCGCTGGCCGTACACGGTGTTGCGGATGTAGGTCTCGCGCCCGCAGCGGTCGGGGTGGGGGTTGGCGTAGTGGCCCGCCGCCAGCCCCAGGCGCCGCTCCGCCACGCGGGGCCGCAGGCGCTCGACCAGGTCGGGGCGGTGCTCGACCACGGGCAGAAGCTCGTCGTTCCACGTGTCGAGGAACCACGTGAAGTCGCGGTGCCGATCCATCAGATCGAGTGCGATCTCGATGGCGTGGATGTAGCGCTTGGCATGCCACGCACGATAGTAGTTCCACGCCCAATCGGCATGAGTGTACGGACACAAGTAAACAGCCTGGACGGCCATGATTGGCTCCTCGATGCAGGGACATCGTTCTTGTAGTCGCGTCCTGTCGGGCTGTCAAGTTGACTCCGCGCCTGGGCGCTGCTAGAGTCGGTGCGTGTCGTCGAGCTCGACAGCTCTGGCGGGAGACGACGGATGGGTTTGCCCACGACGAGGATCGGCGGGATCGAGATCTCGCGGCTCGTGTGCGGGTCGAACAGCTTCTTCGGCTTCTCGCACATCAGCGCGGCTCGGGACAGGTGGATCAGGCGGGTGATGACCGACGACGTGATCATCGAGATCATGTCGCGGGGCGCGGAGCTGGGCATCAATGCGTTCATCAGCGGCCCCGTCGAGCGAGTGCCGAAGATCCGCGAGGAGGTGGAGCGGCGGGCCTGCGGAGACGGAGCTGACCATGTCGCGCAGCAAGGCGGCACTCGCGCAGGCCGGGGACTAGGGGGACGGCGATGCAGGTGAGACGCGCCTGGCGGCTCGGGCTTCTTGTTGGGCTGCTGGCGGGGCCGGGGTGGGGCGGCGCTGTCCTGGGGTTCCAGGCGCCGCAGACGGGCAGTGACCTCGTTGCTCTCTTGCCCGCGCTGCGGACAGCGCCGCCGCCGCAGTGGGTGGGCCCGGGCGTCCGCATCACCTACCACACCACGGTCAAGAGTGGCCAGGGCTTCACCCAGGTGAACGTGGTGGCTCTGAGCCGGCAGATGGCCGTATTGTCCGTGCGCAGCTATGGCCTGGCGAGCTTGACGGGGCCGCCGGTGCTGCTGGCGACGTGGGGCGCGGTGGGGCCGGCCGGCGCGGCGGGAGACTTCTGGGCCAATCCCGCCATCCTGAGGCGCGCGGTGGGCATGGAGGGCCAGGGGACGACCGTGGTGCGGATGCCGTACCAGATCCAGCAGCGGACCTACCAGGCGATCCGCATCCAGTACGAATCGCAACGGGCGCGGCACGTGTACGTCTACGACGAGCCGTCGGGCGTGCTGCTGAGGGGGCTGAGCTCGCTGAAGCGCGGGGGCGAGCTCCAGCCGGTCTACCACAGCGAGTACCGAGGGACGCGGACGGTCCAGATCCCCTGGGCGCGCGACGCCGTGCCCAACTGGCTGGCCACGGTGCGGCGGCTCCAGTACTCGGGAAGCCATGCAGTGACGCTTCCCGGCTCGCCGGTCATCCCGCTGTCCTTGTCGGCGACGGCGCAGATCGCGAATCGGGGGATCAACTGGCTCCAGTACCACCTGACGATGCAGATCGGCGGTGTGCAGGGCGCGCCGCCCCAGGTGAGCCAGGTGGAGGCGGTGAGCGGCTACGCCCAGATCGGCGGGCTCTTCGTCTCGCCGGCCGGCCTCGCCAAGCTGCGCCAGGGGCAGACGATCGACCGCGACCCGTTCACCCAGGTCACCGCGACCGTCGCCGGGGCCGGCCAGGGCCTCGTCACCCTCTCGGAGGTCGGGCCGGGGCAGCGGACCGACTTCTCCTACAACGCACGGACTGGAATGCTGACGGCACTGCGGCTGACCAACGAGCACCTGCACATGCGGCGGGAGCTGCGGCTGACCGGCACGCAGTGAGCGGCGGGTGGGTCAGGTGGGCACGGAGGCGTCGGCGGCGGGCGGGGAGGACCAGCAGACTCGGTTCTTGCCCTCGTTCTTGCCGCGGTAGAGCGCCTCGTCGGCCTGCTGGATGAGCTCCTCGGCGCTGGCGGCGTCCTCGGGGAAGACGGCGACGCCGAGGGTGATGGTGATGGGGCCCGACTTGTCCTCGCCGGGGAAGGGGAACTGCTCGATCTGCGCGCGGATGGTCTCGGCGACGCGTCGGGCGCCGTAGCGCCCTGTGACGGGTAGGATGATGACGAACTCCTCGCCTCCGTAGCGCGCGACGATGTCGCGCTGGCGGGTGTTGTCGAGCAGGATCTGGGCGATTCGGCGGAGGAGGACGTCGCCGCGCGGATGGCCGTGGGTGTCGTTGTATCGCTTGAAGCTGTCGATGTCGGCCATGATGAGGGAGACGGGGGCACGGATCTTGCGCGCCTTGTCGATCTCGGTGCCGAGGGTGGCGACGAAGTGGCGGTGGTTGTAGAGGTTGGTGAGCCCGTCGTGGAGTGCGAGGTGCTCGGCGCGCTTGTAGAGCTGGGCGTTCTCGATGATGAGGCCGGCGTGGCGTGCGAACAGGGCGAGCAGGCTGAGCTCGTGGCCGGTGAAGTCGCGGTCGTCGGTGTTGAGTGCGGCGATCAGCCCGATGCTGCGGTCGGTGGCGCGGCGTCCGCGGCCGAGGGGGGCGACCATGAGCGAGGTGTAGCCGCGGCCCACGAGGTTCCCGAACCGCCCGGTGGCGGCGAGGTGGTTGATGAGTCGGCTCTTGCCGTGCTCGATGATGTCGCGTCGGATCTCCTCGCCGAGGTCGATGCCCTCGCCGCCCTCCTCGATGCTGAGGGTGAAGCGGCCGCCCTCCTCCTCGTAGAGCTGGAGGACGAGGAAGCTGACCCCGAGCGCGCCCTGGAGGGCGCGGACGGCCTCGTTGAGCACGGCCTCGAGGTTGCGCGTGCGGGTGAAGACCTCGATGAGGTCGCTGATCCGCGTCATGAGCTGGGCCTGGGCCTCCTCGTAGGCGCCGCGGCGGCGCAGGGCGTCCACCGTGCGCTCGAGGACCACGCCGTCGCCGTGGGCCTGCTTGAGCAGCACGTGCTGCCACACGGCGGCCGCGAGCAGCAGGACCGCGATGATGCCGGACGTGAGGGCGAGGGCGCCCTGGCCGGCGATCTGCCGGAAGAGGGCGTCGGCGGCGAACACGACGAGCGCGAGGAGCAGCAGCGCGGCCGCGGCACCGACGAGCAGGAGCGCGAAGAGCAGCCGCGACGAGCGCTGGCGGGCGCGACGTACCCCGTGCGCCCCATCCTCGGAGTACACGGCGCCAGCGGCTCGCGGTCTCAAGGCTTCAGGACTCGCCTTCGATGGTGCCGACCTCGATCTGGATGTCGCTGCGGGCCTCGATGCGATCGATCGTCCCGTCCGCGATCCACACGATGCGGTCCGACGCACTCAGCATCTTGTGGTCGTGGGTGGCCGTGATGATCGTGACGCCCTCCTCGTCGTTCATCTGCTTCATCAGCTCGATGATCTCGGTGCCCGTCTTGATGTCGAGGTTCCCGGTCGGCTCGTCGGCGAGCAGGAGGCTCGGGTCGTTGGCCATGGCCCGCGCCACGGCGACGCGCTGCTGCTGGCCGCCGGAGAGCTCGAAGGGCTTGTGCGACAGGCGGTCGCCGAGGCCGACCCGCTTGAGCAGCTCGACGCCCTTGTCGCGGGACTCGTCGGTCGTCATGCCCGCGAAGATCATCGGCAGGGTCACGTTCTCGAGCGCCGTCATCACCGGGATGATGTTGAAGGTCTGGAAGATGTAGCCGATCTTCCGGCAGCGCAGCCAGGCCAGCTCGTAGGCGTCGAGCTGCGCCACGTCCACCTCCTCGATGTAGACCTTCCCCGCGCTCGGCTTGTCGAGGCCGCCGATCATGTTGAACAGCGTGGTCTTGCCGGAGCCCGATGGCCCCATGATCGAGATGTACTCGCCCGCGCGGATCTCGACATCGACGCCGCGCAGGGCGTGGACCTCGACCTTGCCCATCCGGTAGATCTTCGTCACGTCGCGGGTCCGGACGATCGTCTGTTCCATTCTCGTGCTCTCCGTGGGCTATTCCTCGACTCGCATGGCCTCGACAGGCTCCATCCTCGCGGCCCGCTGGGCGGGAAAGATGGCCGCCGCGATCGACAGGATCAGGCCGATCACCGCCGACAGCGCGCCCGCCAGCACGATGTTCCCGCCGGGGAAGTAGGTCAGCGTGGGCCAGCCGTAGACCATGAGCTGGCGAATGCTCGAGAGCAACATCCCGACCAGGATGCCGGTCAGGGTGCCGATCAAGCCGAGCGCCGACGACTCGAGCAGGAACAGCTTGACGATGAAGCCGTCGAGCGCGCCCAGGCACTTCATCGTGCCGATCTCGCGGAACCGCTCCTGCACCGTCATGAACATGGCGTTCGCGATCCCGACCAGGCACACCAGCAGCGCCAGGATCGCCAGCCACGTGTCGGTCGGCGACATCTGGCTGATGAAGTCGGTGACGCTCCCGCCGACGGCGGCCTTGGCCGGCGTGCCGGCCTCGGCGCCCTGCGGCGCCGGTGTCTCCTCGCGGGTGGTGGTGCGCTCCTGCTGGAGGACGCCGTCCACCGCGCCCTTCATGCGCTCGAGGCGTCGGCGCTCGCGGGCGAGGTGGTCGTGGAGGAACTGGACGCGGTTGGCGGGCTGGGCGGCCTGCTCGAGCGCGTCGATCTCGTCCTGGAGCTTCTTCTGCTCGTCCCGCGACTTGCCTTTCTTGGCCTTCGTCTTCTCGCGGACCTCGTTGCGCTTCCAGCGCAGCGCCCTGCGGATCTCGGTGGCATAGGTGTCCTGGAGGTCGGCGGCCGACGGCGCGGCGGGCTCGCCGTGGAGGGTGCTGCGCACGACCTGGATGTCGGCCTTGGCGGTCTCGATGCTGCGCTGGGGGCCGATGGCCAGCGAGGCCGTGATCGCCGTCGAGGTCCAGATCGACATGAGGAAGGCAATGGCGAGCACGATGCTGCTCATGGTGATCATCGAGCGCCAGAAGCGGACGCGGATGCTCTTGGCGGCGATCTCGATGGCCTTGCTCCAGGGCAGGACGATCTGCTTGCCGATCGGGCCCTGGGCCGATGAGGCGGGCGGGGACATAGGCACGTCTCTCCGTCGGCTACGTGGCGCCCGTGTCGCGGGCCTTCTGCTCCGGGCTCTTGAGCACGGCGATGGCGATGAACCGCTTCTTGGCCAGCATGCGCAGGTACGCCACCACCGAGACCTCGGCCTCCTTGCGGTGCAGCTTGTAGCGTTCGGCCAAGGCCCGGACGATGTGGCGAACGCTGTGCTCGCCGTCGCAGAGCTCCCAGACGAGGCTGCCGATCTCGTCGAGGGTCACCCGCCGCTTCTTCGGCACGTAGAAGAGGCGAGCCGTGGCCCGCACCCACCAGTCCTCGCGGCGTGGGATCACGAGCCGCACGTTGCCGTCGTCGGCGCGCTCGACCTCGATCGCCTCGTTGCGCACAGGCACCGAGCTCAGCGACTGATCCCGCGTCAGCGGCTTCTGGCGGCGGAACACTCGCACGTCGCCTCCGCGCCCTTCCCGGTGCTCAGCGCAGCGAGATCGACTCGGCCACCGCCTCGAGCTGTGAGTCGCCCGGCGCCCTCGTCACGAGCCGCACCACGAGGATCTTGTCCGCGTCCTCGACGTACCGCGCCAGGGCGCGCACCCGCCGCTTGCGCCGCAACAGCCCGAAGGGCCGGGCCGTAAGCTTCATCACCCCCTCGCAACGCACCGCAGGACAGCCCTGGAAGCGGCTCTCCTTCGTCTCGAAGCGGAACTTCCGCAGCGCCTTGTGGAACGTGCTGCGGAACCACTTCTCCAGCGTCGTCGCGCGAAGCTGCATCTCGGCCAAGCTGAACCGCGTGACCTCCAGCTCGTCGTCGCCGTCGGCGAACTGGAACTTGACGCACCCGGTGCGCAGGCCGCTCTGGTCGAGGCGCCACCCGTCGCCGACGAAGAAGCGGAACCCGAAGGCGCTCCACTCGGCGAGCCCGTCCCGAGGCCCCGTCGTCAGGGTCGCGAACATGCGGCGGGTCAGGCTCCGCTGCTCGCGGCCGGCCTCGAAGAAGATCCGCACGTGCACCACCCGCCGCGTCGTCGGGCACACGGCCAGCACGCTGTGGGCGTTGTGCGCGCCGCGCCAGGTGAAGACCTCGTGGTCCAGCTCCCCCAGCGCCTTGACGCACCGGTCGCGCTCGAGCTGCGGGTCGGGGTCCTTGCGTCGGGTCTTCTTGCGGACCTGGCGGATATAGTTGTCAACGAACTTCGAGGCCGGGGCGACGCGCCGGCCCGCGGTTTCCCACTTCAGCTCGGCGCGCACCTCCGTCTCGTCCTCGATGCGCACGTAGCCGTTGGCGAAGTCGCCATCCAACCGGCCGGGGCACCACGCCTCGGGCATGTCGAAGGCGATGCCTTGCCAACCGAAGCGCCCCCACTCCATCGGGCCTTCCACCGTGGGCTATGCTGGTGCATCCGCCGCCGGATCGCTCACGAATCTACCAGAGCGCCAGCGGTTTGTCAACTGGGTTGACCCGTGGCGGGCCCCGCCTATAATGCAGGCGTAAGTGCTTGGGCCTCAAACGCTTCACTGCGGCGGGAGGAACGCGCCATGATCGTGGGGGTGCCGAGGGAGGTCAAGCCCGACGAGTACCGGGTCGCCCTGATCCCCGTGGGGGCCGAGGAGCTGCGCAAGCGCGGGCATCGGGTGCTCGTCGAGCGCGGGGCGGGGGAGGGCAGCGGCATCGCCGACGGGCTCTACGCCGAGCACGGCGCCGAGATCGCCGACGGCCCCGAGCCGCTCTACGCCGAGGCCGACCTGGTGGTGAAAGTCAAGGAGCCCATGCCCCAGGAGTACGGCCTGCTGCGGCGCGGGCAGACGGCGTTCACCTACTTCCACTTCGCGGCGTCCCGCGCGCTCACCGAGGCGATGCTGGAGGCGGAGATCGTGGCCGTCGCCTACGAGACGCTGCGGACGGCCGACGGCCGGCTGCCGCTGCTGACGCCCATGAGCGAGGTGGCGGGCAAGATGGCTGTCCAGGAGGGGGCGAAGTACCTCGAGAAGCCGATGATGGGCCGCGGCATCCTGCTGGGCGGGGTGCCTGGGGTCGAGCCGGCCAAGGTGCTGATCCTCGGCGGCGGGACCGTGGGCGCCAATGCGGCCAGGGTCGCGGCCGGCCTCGGCGCCCGCGTCCTGGTGCTCGACATCGACCTCGACCGCCTCCGCTACCTCGACGACGTCATGCCCGCCAACGTCACCTCCCTCTACTGCGACGCCCACACGCTGCGCGAGAAGATCTGCCGCGCCGACCTCCTCATCGGCGCCGTCCTCGTGCGGGGCGCCCGCGCGCCCAGGCTCGTCTCCGAGGACATGGTGCGCACCATGAGGCCCGGCGCCGTCATCGTCGACGTGTGCATCGACCAGGGCGGCTGCGTCGAGACCAGCGAGCCCACCACGCACCACGACCCCGTCCGCATCAAGCACGGCGTCGTCCACTACGCCGTCACCAACATGCCCGGCGCCGTCGGCCGCACCTCCACCTATGCACTCACCCACGCCACCCTCCCTTACCTCCTCGAGCTGGCCGACAAGGGCTACGAGCGCGCCTGCGCCGACAACCCCGCCATCCGAGCCGGTCTCAACATGGCACTCGGCAAGCTCACCAACCGCGCCGTCGCCGACACCTGCGGCCTCCCCTGCCATGGCGACGCAGGAGCCGCCGACTGTTGACCTCTGTATAGGCAATGCAAAGGCCCTCACCAGTCCCGAGGCCCG
>CBFDBL010000257.1:0-8184 GCA_965603035.1 uncultured bacterium | reverse complement strand
GAATCGGCGACCAGAACCTGCCTGCTCCCACTAACCAGCCCGACCCTGCTCACGCGGTACCACCCACCCAAAGGTCTTTGGAGGGGGGCTGGGGGAACCTGTTCTCCTCAAGAAAGGTTCCCCCAGAGAGAAGACAAGAGAAGAGATCGACACCGCCGCGGACCGCCTGCGCGACCGCGCGATGCGCGAGCGCTGGCGGGTCTGGTCCGCGGCGAGGGGCGGGATCACTTCTCTCCGAAGCAGGCGACCTGGCCGTTGCGCAGGCTCAGGAAGAGCTTCCCATCCGCGGCGGACATGCCGTCGAAGATGGGGACGTCGTCGATCTTGTGCTCGGCGAGCTTCGTGCCGTCCTTGACCGAGACGACGCGGAGCAGGCCGCCGCGCTTGCCGCGCCAGGCGTCGTCCTGGGCGCTGAGCTGCTGGTTGTGCTCGTCGTCGGCGCCGGGCAGGTAGCCGAGCATCTGGGTCTCGTCGGCGACGTCGGGCGGCCCGGCGAGGAAGAGCCTGTCCTTGCCCAGCACCATGGCATTGACCATGAGCCCGGGCGTGCGCACCTGCCAGTGGTGCTTGAAGCCGCCGCCGCGGCGCTTGGCGCCCCGCCGTGCCTTCTTGGCCGGTGCGGGAGCGGGCAACGCGGCGGGGTCCTTGTCGGCCGCGTAGAGGGTGTAGCTGGCGCGCGGGAGGAGCATGTTGCCGAGCTGGTCGGAGCGGAATCCGTAGATGCGCGTGTCGTCGAAGGCCAGGATGCGGCCGCAGGGGGTGCCCCTGCGGGTTCCCGCGTAGGCGCCCCAGCCCTCGCCGCAGTCGTCGCCGTAGACCCAGTAGGAGCGGTGGAACCACACGTCGTCGAGCAGGCCGGTCTGGCAGAACAGGTGCCGCGGGCCCCGCTCGGTGGCCGACTGTTTGCCTGGCAGGGTCGGGGCGATCCCCAGCCGCTTGCCCTCGAGGTCGAAGTTCTGCTCCTGCATGAAGAGCCGCTTGCCGTCGCTGGAGAAGATGTCGGTCTTGGCCACGGGCATGTACTTCGCCGAGATCAGGGTCTGGAGGTTCTTGCCGGTCTTGGGGTCCTTCTCGTCGAGGGTGTTCTCCGAGAGCTTCCTGCCCGTTGCGGGGTCGAGCCGCACGAGTCGCAGGCCGCCGTCGAAGAACAGGTTGCGCCCGGCCAGCGCGTAGAGGCTGCCCTTGACGACCAGCACGCTGCCGTGCACGGGCCACAGCGACTCGACGTGCTGGCACGAGACGATCTGGGTGTCGGCCGGCGCGACGAGGTAGCGCCAGGCGAGGGCGCCGTCGCCGGCGCGCAGGCAGTAGACACAGCCGTCGGCACAGCCGAACAGCACGGCGTCCCCGTAGACGGTCGGCGACGAGTCGATCTTGCCGCCCGCGATGTGCTTCCACACCACCTTGCCCGAGCCCGCGTCGAGCGCGTAGAGCGTCTGCCGCTCGACCGAGGAGACGAAGACCTTGCCCTTCGCGACGACCGGCTGGGTGAGCTTGCCGCCGATCTCGACGCTCCAGCGCTTCGCCAGGGCGGCCGCGACGGGCGACGCCGCCGAGCCGCTGCGCGCAGGGTCCCGCCTGTACATCGGCCAGTCCGTGGGATTTGCGATTTGCGATCTGCGATTGGCGATTGCACCGAAGGCGGGGCCCTTCTCGAGACGGGCGGCCTCCGCCGTCCTCTTGGCCGGCGCCGACGTGGGGGACAGGGCGCAGAAGTGCTCGAGCTTCGACTGGTAGTAGCAGCAGCACGAGTCGGCCGGCTTGTAGAGCAGGCCGTTGCAGGGCATGACGCCGTAGACGCAGCTCCCGCGGACGTAGTGGAAGATCTCGACCTCGTCGCCGCCCCACTTGTAGAACTCGGTGCCGATCCCTTGGGTCATGAGGTACTCGGTGGTGGCGCGGCCGGGGTAGCAGCGCGGGTGCATGGGGAAGTGGGGGAGGTTCTTCGCCTTGAAGTCCTTCTTGACCTCGCCCGAGTGGAGGTCGATCGCCTTGAGGTGGGTGCCGTTGCGTTGCGGGGTGCCGGTGTTGGCCGACCACAGGAGCCCGTCGATGAGGAAGACGTCGTTGGGGCAGTGGTGGCTGGAGTGCAGGAGCGCGCCCGTCCAGAGCTGCTTGCCGTCCTTGGCGGAGAATCCCGTCAGCCTGGTGCCGACGGCGATGACGAGGGTGCCGTCGGAGTAGACGGCCCGCACCGCCCCGCCGGTGCCGACGCGCTTGATCGCAGGCCCCTGGGCTGTCCACAGCGGCTTGCCCGTCTTGCGGTCCAGGGCGACCGTGGCAGTGCCGTTGGCGAAGAAGACGGCCTTGTCGCTAACGGTCAGCGAGAGCGGCGCGACTGGGGCGTCGTGCTTCCAGAGGGTCTGGCCGGTCTCCGGGTTCATGGCGACGACGCTGGCGGGCGCGCCTCCGGGCGTCCAGGCGTAGGCGTTGCTCGCGCGGCCGATCTCCCGGTACGAGGTGCCCGCCGCCTTGTAGTCGATGGGCTTCCTGCCCGGGCTGACGAGCAGGTAGAGGGTGCCATCGGCGAGGATGATCTCCTCGGTCGCCTTGGTTCCGTCGTAGGTGCGGATCGTCTTGCCCGTCACGGCGTCGATGGCCGTGAGCGGCTGGGTCTGGCCGAACGTGACGAACACCCTGCCGCCGACGGCGACGAGCCGTCTGGGGAACTGCCCCGGCCCGCTCTTGAGCGGCCAGTTGTTCGGGTGCCAGTCCTTCAGCGGCCGTCGCCAGAGCACGGCGCCGTTGAACGCGTCGCGCGCGATCAGGACCCATTTGGACGGAAGGAAGATGTGACGCCGGAGCCCCTCGTCGATGACGTAGAACACCCTGCCGCCCGCCGACACCATCGCGTGCATGCTGGACATGAAGTCGTGGTTGCGCAGCCACTTCGGGTCACCGACCCACTGGATGCCCCGCGGGGGGCCGACGACCCGGTCCAGGCCCACCATCGTGCCTTGCGGATCGTGGTGGTAGTGGGTCCACTCGTCGAGCCCGGCGGGCCGCGGCTTCACCTGCTTCTTCCCGTCCGCGTAGGCCACGCCCAGCGGCGCCAGCACTCTCAGGATCTCCGCATCGGGCACGCGGCTCTTCGGGTCCGAGACCACTACGAGGTTCACCATCCCGTCCCTGTAGGGCAGGGTCTTGCCGTCGAAGGTCCTGGCCGTGACCTTGCCGTAGAGCCCCTGAGCGTCGATGGCCTTCCGTGCTTCCGCAACGCGCTCGGCGGACGTGTCGAGGCCCTGCACCAGGGTGCCGGCGCCGGCGCCGAGCGCCGCCGTCAGGCGGCCGTCGCCGCAGCCGACGTGGACCACGAGCCCGCCCGTGACGCCGCTGGCCTTCAGGATCTGCTGCGCCTCGGCCGCCGCGCCAGCCACGGCGGATTGACCAGCCGCCAGCGCGACAGACAGGCAGACGACGACGAGCTGCGCCAGCAACAGAGGCCTCCGCTGTGCTCCCATAGCTTCGCTCCTCGACGAGAAAAAGGATCAGTGCCTTCGGGCTCGCTCCCGGCTCCACGTACCGCGGCAGGTAGTCTACTACGCCGCCCGCCGCATGTCCAGGGGCCGTCAGCGGCCGAGGAGGATCGTGTCCGTGGTGACCTGCGAGTAGGTGCCGTGGTCGCCCTCGAGCCAGCGGGCGGCGACGTGGCGCTCGATGGCGATGCTCCGACACTCCTCGCGCTCGTCGGGCGGCGCGCCAGCTATGCTCAGGTCGCCGATCTCCAGGTCGCCGTGGACGAACCGCAGGCCGTCGAGCCAGCCGTCGCGGTAGGAGGGGTGCGCCTGGAGGTACTCCCCGAAGTCGAAGCGCGTCCCCTGGCCGTCGTCCCCCAACGGGACGGCGGCGGCGCGCCCGCCTCCGCCCTGAGCGCGAGGACGGTCTTGACGGTCTCCCACTCGTCGTCGCACAGGTGGACCTGGAGCGCCGCGCCGTGGAACACGTCGCGGGACATCCTGGACGCGTAGCCCTGGACCTGCTTCTCGTACTCAGGATCGTCGGCGGCTCCCTCGCGCATGCAGAAGCGGAAGATGTAGGTATCGCCCGTCCTCCACAAGGCCGCGGCGGAGGGGGTGCCGTCGAAGAAGTCCGTCTCGACGAGATACTCGCCGAGCCTGCGGGCCTCCTGTTCCGTGACTGGGTCGCTGTAGTAGAGCTCGCCGTTGTTGAAGGTCAACCGCGACGGCTCGGCGGTGGTCCCGACGAACGTGTCCCTCCAGACGTCGAGCGAGGCGATAGCGCCGAAGGTGATGAGATAGGAAAGCGCGAGCATCCCGATCGCGGCGAGCAGGTTCGTGCCACCGCGCCGGATCAGCCGATCGAGGTGCTCGTCGTCGGGCAGATCCTCCGCGCGGACCTGCGCCACGACGCTCCTCGCGCGCGACAGGTACCATCGGTTCGCGCAGGTCCCACACACACAGGCTCCCACGAATGCCACGATCCAGCCGACGATGCCCGAACCACCTTCAGGGCTGGGCGTCAGCAGTTGCTCGATGGCCACGACAGACGCCATGACCGCGTAGTAGACGATCGCCAGCGCGTAGAGCTTCCTGTAGGGCAGCCACAGCCCCGTGAGCCAGAACGCCCCCGCGTTGAACCCGATCGCGCTCCCGCGGCAGTCGACCTCGAGCGCCCACCGGTCGAGGTAGTAGGCTGCGTTCCTGCCTATGAATGCTCTGGCCTCATCCCTCGTGATCGATGCCGGGTCCATGTCCGCGTAGGCCGTCCGCGGCTCGGGCGGCGGAGGCTCGGCCTCCTGGCGCGCCGGCGGCGCGGTCACGACCACGGCGTCGAGGATCGGCCCCTCGGCCGTGCCAGCTCCCGGGCCGGCCTCCGCGCCGGGAGCCCAGGCAGGCTTCTCCTCCGTCTCCTCGGCGAAGCTGGACACGTGGATCTCGCTGCCGCAGTGTCTGCATGTCAGACCTTCGCCCCAGCGGAGGAACGTGACGATGGGCTTGTGGCACTGCGGGCAGTTGAACCTGAGCGGCATCGCGCGTCTCCCCTGCGCGCGGTTCGGAACAGGGCCGCCCGTGCTCCAGGCGGGCCTGCGTGGTCCTGGGGTGGGGGGCAGAGTCCGCAGATGCAGAGCCAGCCCATCATCGCCCCTCAGGAAGCCGCTGTCAAGGCTCAGTTGCGTGCCGGGACTGGAAGTGGCGCGCGGCCGTGGGCGGTCAGGGAAAGGCGGGGCCCCTGCCGAGCCGTCCGGCCGAGCGTGGCTGTCAGGGGAAAGTCTTGACACAAGCCGCGGCCCGCGCCAGAATCAGGCGGTCGCGCATCCGGGCAAGCCAGCTTCCACAGCCAGACCGCAGTTCCTGCCTCCGGGGAGGCCACGCATGCATCGCTCGCGTCGTTCGGTGTGCTGCATCGCCGCCTGTGCCGTGCTGGCGGCCGCGGTGCTCTCTTGCGACCGGCAAGAGGGGCGGGATGCGGAGGCCCCCCGCCACCGGGTCAGCGCGCCGGCTGTGAGCGGGAGGCGCGCCGCTGACGTCGAGGCGCGGAGCATCGCTGCCCGGCGGGACCCCGAACTGGAGCGGGAGCTCGCGAAGATACGCAAGCTCTACCGGAGCCATCGCGGCCTCTGCCTGGGACTGGTTGCCTTCTGTGCCCTGGCGGCGCTCGTCGCCCTCGTGCGCGCGCTCCGCGGGGGCCAGGCGACCGCGTACCTTGCAGCCGGCACTGCACTCGCCAGCGAGGGCAAACACGAGGAAGCCTGCGAGATGTTCGCCAAGGCACTCAAGATCCAGCCGCGGAGCTTCCAGGCCACGGTCAAGTCGGCCTTGTCCCTGGCCGAGCTGGGCCGCTACAGGGAGGCCTGCGAGAAGCTGGACCAGGTGCTGGAATTCGAGTTCAGCCAGGACGCTTGGGTGGGCCGTGCCGGCGTGACCGCCAGGGCCCAGGGCATCGTGTGGGAGGAGAAAGCCGCCTGCCAGGAAGCATGCACAGAGCACGCCAGGGCCGTCGAGGCGAACCCCCAGGACGCGCGAGCCTACCTGCGCTGGGGCATCGCGCTGGGCAAGCTGGGGCGGCACGCCGAGGCGTGCGAGAAGTACGCGAAGGCCGTCGAGGTCAACCCGCAGGACCCCGAGGTCTACACCCACTGGGGCGTCGCACTCGCCGAGCTGGGCAGCCACGCCGAGGCGCATGAGAAGTTCGCCAGGGCAGTCGAGACCGGCCCGCGGTATGCCGATGCCTACTTCCACTGGGGGGTGGCGCTCGCCCGCGCGGGGCAGCGCGCCGAAGCCGACGAGAAGCTGCACCGGGCCGTCGCGCTCTACCCGAAGCTGCGGCCGCAGGTCGAGGAGATGCGGAAGCAGCTCCTGGGAAAGGAGTAGCGCCTCACGCTCCGCCCGTCGTCGGAGCCGATCGCTCCGGGGGATGGACCTCGCACCGCAGACTGTGTCCCGCAATGCTCTCCGAGCTGCGCGGGCCTGTGGCGTCACATGCCCAGGAGCGGCAGGACCTCCAGGACCCGTCGGCCCTACCCGACGCAGGGCCCACCGCCGGGCTTGCGGCAGACGAGCCAGGTCTCGGGCGTGTGGGGGGCCTCGACGGCGTCGAGGGCGAGGCCGGCGTCGCGGACCATCTGCTCGGCCTGGGCACAGGGGATGGGGTAGACGAAGCGGCAGGGGTAGCGCGGCTCGTCGCGGTAGAGGCGGCGCAGGCCGGTCGCCTCGGCCACGGCGCCGACGAGCCGCCGCAGCCGGTCCCGCAGCCAGGCCCAGGCGCCGAGCGGGCGGGTGTGGAGCTGGAGGCAGGCCACCCCGCCGGGCTCGAGCACGCGGGCGATCTCGCGGAGGTAGCCCGCGACGACCCCGCGGTCGGGGATGTGCTGGAAGGCGATGTAGGAGAAGCAGAAGTCGAAGGCGCCGTCCTGGGCGAAGGAAAGCTCGGTGCCGCTCCCCACGACGAGCTCGACGTTCGGGCAGTCGGCGAGGAGCTGGCGGGCCTGGCGGATCATCTCCTCGGAGACGTCCACGCCGACGACCCGCGCGAAGCGGCTGCCCAGCGCCCGCGCCGTGCGGCCGAGGCCGCAGCCGATCTCGAGCGCCGCCGCGGCCGGCCCGGGCGCGTAGCCGATGCGCGCCAGGCGCTCCGCGATCAGCGCCTCGCCCGAGCGGAAGAGGGCCTCCGCGTCGGCCACGGTCCCGTCGGTGATGTAGCGGATGGCGTCCGCGCGCGCCATGGCGTCCCACTCGCGGCGCATGCGGCGGCCAGCGGGGTCGGCGGGAGGGCTCATGGCGGCTTCCGCAGATCGGGCGGTACGGGGTCGCGGGTCCCGCGAGGCGCCGCGATCGTACCGCCCGCGGGCCGCCCGGTCAAGCGCCGCGGCCGGCGGGGCAGAACGAGAATGGCCACGGTCCTCCCCTCCCCGGGAAGCCGGGGCCGGTTCCGTGGCCATTCATCGCACAAGGGAGCCCCGCGACGCGAGGCGGAGTCGTCAGGCGGAGGCCTCCTGGAAGATGTGGACGTCGCTCTGCGGGAAGGGGATGCCGATGCCCGCTCCGTCGAGCGCGATCTTGGCGGCCTCGAGGGTGCCGAAGTACACGTCCCAGTAGTCCGCCGTGTTCACCCACGGCCGCACGACGAAGTTGACGCTGCTGTCGGCGAGCTCGCTGACGGCGATCTGCGGCGCGGGGTCGTCGAGCACGCGCTCGTCGGCCTCGAGCACGGCGGCGATGACCTCGCGCGTGCGCTTGAGGTCGGCGTCGTATGCCACGCCGATGACGAGATCGACGCGGCGGGTCGGCTTGGCGCTGTAGTTGGTGATGTTGTCGCCGGTGACCTTGGCATTGGGGACGATGATCGTCTTGTTGTCGGGGGTCCGGATCTGGGTGACGAAGATGCCGACCTCCTCGACGACGCCCGTGGCGCCGCCCGCCTCCACGAAGTCACCAGCCTTGATGGGCTTGAAGAGGATGAGGAGCACGCCGGCCGCGAAGTTGGCCAGCGAGCCCTGAAGCGCCAGGCCGATGGCCAGGCCCGCCGCGCCGATCACCGCGATGAACGACGTGACCGGCACCCCGGCCTTGCCCAGCGCCGCGATGATGATGAACGTGAGCAGCGCGATGTGGACGAGGCCGGCGACGAACCGCGCCAGCGTCTCCTCCACCTTCGCCTTCTCCAGCAGCCGCTCGACGGCGCGCCGCACGATCTTCGCCGCGAGCCAGCCGACGACGAGGATCA